>NZGY01000050.1 GCA_002689605.1 Filomicrobium sp. | reverse complement strand
GAACCACCCGACAGGCGTCGATTGATCAGGCAGGAGTACGCTGCGCCACTCCTTGATGATCTGGAACAATGGCTCCAGTCGCAAATGATGCAGGTCTCCAGGAAGTCAGCACTCGGCGGCGCCATCCGTTATGGCCTGATCCGCCTTAAAAGACTGCGACCCTATCTCGACGATGGGCGTCTCAGCATTGACAACAATGCTGCCGAGCGTGGCATGCGCAGCATAGCTCTCAGGCGCAAGAATTTTCTCTTTATGGGCTCTGACCGGGGTGGCAAGTCTGCTGCTATTGCCTATACGCTGATCGAGACCGCGAAGCTCAATGGTATTGATCCGCAGGCATGGCTGACGGATGTCCTCAGCCGCATCGCCGATCATAAGATCAATCGGATCGACGAGTTGTTGCCTTGGCGATATGCTCAGCAGAGCTAGGCTCGGACGTTCACAGCCTTCGTTGTTTTGTTGAATCTGTTTTAGCCGGCATTGTTTGAATGCTCGCCGTGCGAAGCATTTATTGACTGTTCAGTGTTTGTTGAGTCGGTGTGCGCGACGCATCGGGCGCGTGCCTGGGCCGGGTAACTTCGTAGTGCTGCTGCTATTTGGCATGTCCAGGAGTAGATATTGTTATTGCATCAACTCACGTACAACGGTCTCGACCATCATCACGTCATTGCGCGTGCAATCGAACTGGCCGACTTGGACACGAATGACGAAGCGTCCTTCATGACGAGTCTGGGTCAGGTAAATTCGGCCGTCGTCATTGATACGGTTGAACAGAGCTTCAGTCTCATCGTCGCTCTGGAGTGCAAATGTGAATAAAGACAGAGATGGTTTCGTGGTGATTTCCACGCATTCGATCGTTCTGATTTTTGCGCAGAGTTCCTGGGCCCAAGTTACATGATTGCGGATGCGTAACCGCAAATCTTCAAGGCCGTGGATGCGTACCAAGAACCAGAGTTTTAATGCGCGGAACCGGCGGCCGAGAGGGATAGTCCACTCGTTGAAGTTTGTGGGCTCATCGCTGTTGAGCGTTTCGAGAAACACCGGGCGCAAACCAAGCGTTCTGATTTGAGGGTTGGGATCGCGAAGAAACTGCACCGAGCAATCGAACTGTGCACCGAGCCATTTGTGTGGATTGAACACGACGCTATCAGCACCTTCAGCACCGTCCCATAGCTCACGATACTCCGGGCAGATCATGGCAGAGCCGGCCCAAGCCGCATCGACGTGAACTGGAAGGCCTGCGTCCTTTGCCACCTGTATACACTCACGAATTCCATCGAATGCGCCGATGGATGTGCCACCTGCACATAAGACAACACCGGCCGGAACTGCGCCGGCTGCACGATCGTCTGCTATGGCCTTGGCCAATGCATCCGGGCGCATGCCGTGGTTCTCATCGGTTGGCATCTTGATGAGATTGTCTTGACCTATGCCGGAAAGCCGTGCAGCTTTGTCGACTGAGGAGTGAGTCTCGGCACTGCAGTAAACCGTGATACGTGGCGCACCACTCATGCCCTTGGTCAGTCCCTGCCAGTCGAGAGCTGCTTCCCGCATGGTAAGCACGGCGCAGAGTGTTGCAGTTGTTGCCGTGTCGTGAATGGTGCCGGTGAAATCGTCGGGTAGACCAAGGGCCTGCCGCAACCAGTCGACAACAACCTCTTCCATTTCGGTAGCGACGGGTGAAGTCTGCCAGATCATCCCTTGCGCAGCTATTGCGTTGGCGAGCTGTTCTGCCAGCATGGAGGCAGGTGCAGCGTTGGCGGGAAAGTATGCGAAAAACCTCGGATGCTGCCAGTGTGTCAGTCCACCCGGGACGATCGATTCAAAGTCTGCGAAGACCTTCTCGATAGTCTCCGCTTTCTCCGGTGGTGATTTTTGAAGTTGGTCAGCGATGGCGCCTCGGACGAGAGGCGCACGCACTGGCTGATCACAAAGACCTTTGTGATAGGCATGCGCCCAGTCGGCAGCGCGCTTCGACCATTTGTGGAGGTCATCGTGATCCATGGAGTCTCACTTTCGTACGGTTCAGGTAATTCAACGTGGGAAGTACGGATCTAGAGGACTTAGACCTGATTGATTACTGCTTGACTGGCTGAAGAATTGCTTTGTCCAGCACTTTGTCTTGTCCTAGGAAAAGACCTGCCTTGGTTCCTCCTCCTGGGCTGCGGGTATTTCCACGAAATGTGATAGCTTTTTCGTTCTCAAAGTACTTTTTCGTTAGATGGGCTCTGAGTTCGCGGTACGTCATCATTCCATCTCCATTCTTATCGGCTCTGCCTTCCAGCCCCGTAAGAACAAAGTTGGTAAACGCTCCGCGCATTTTTGATGTGCCGTTATAGATATCAATGGACTCGACGGCGTCTGGCGCAGCATAAACAGCGGCATTTGGGATTGGTTGGTTTACAAGGCCTTGCGCCGTGTCGAAGATCGCCGTGACCCGAACACCTTTTTCGGTGAATGATTTGATGTAACTGGTTATGAAGTCGCCCGAGAGGACCTCTTGCATTTGGCGAAAATTGGCGTCTGCAGGAATGAAGAATAATTTTGTTTCAAGCTTTGCTTTTTGAGTTGATTCTATATTTCTACCGCTCAGGCGGATCAGTGTCTCGCCATCGCTTGCGTGTCCTGCAAGCAGAACAAAGAGATGATCACCCCTTTTCGCTTTTCGTTCTATCCCCTTGAATGCATTTTCAATGGCCTGCCCAGTTGCATCTTGTCCAACAAGTTTGAGTATTCTGTTCTTTTGGAATCCAAATCGGCGGCTCAGCAGTGCTTCAGTATCTTCGACATCTGTTTGCGCCCCTGGTACGCTTGGTATGCTTGGTATGCTTGGTTTCGTTTTTGACGAGTCACTCGCTCCGATGAGTATGGCCCATCGATTATCCGTTTTGTTGTCAGTCTTGATCTGGCTGGAGAGATACACGCGGCGGATTAGGCCATTGCGTGTCCAGGCGAGTTGTTGGTTATCCGTAGATGCTAGTACTCCTTCTTTGACATTTTGAAAGACGTCGAGATGGCTTAACCCGGGTTTGACGATGTTTCTAGCTAGGGCGGCAGCATAGGGACCGCTCGCTTCTCCGACGTCGCTTGCGGTCTGGCCAGGTTCGGTCGAGAAGGCTATGAGCATGCCTGTTTTGGATCTGACGGCTCTAAAACCTTTACTTCCGCGTGTGCGCGTATTCAAGACATTGCGACACGCATCAAAGATGACGAAGTGCGCTGCCTTTGGAGCAACCTGTGAGAGGCGATCCACAACTTCTTGGAGTGGGATCGCGTTATAGCGCACCTTTCTGTCCATTCGGGTAACGTCTATGGGGATCAAATAATTCCTGCCGTCGTCCTCAAGGGCAATGCCATGACCGGAATAATAGAAAAAGCCTACCGTATCTTTGCCCGCTGCCGCTAGCCTGTCGGCGTATTCGTCAATTGCCGACAGGATTTCTATGCGCGTGCCGTTCTCAACTCTTTTGATTTGCTTTTGGTCGAAACCGATTTGGGTCAGTGATTTCTCTATGAGGCGTATGTCTTTGACTGGATTAGACAGGGGCACGACTTCAGGTGCGTAGTCTGTATTACCAATCAGCAAAGCATAACGCTTTACCCTCGTAGGTTGCTTGGTCTTCTCCCGAGGTAGGAAACTTGCGTCCGCTTCACGAGATAGAAAGCTAGCAATAGTGGTTGCCACTGTAAGTAGGGTTATCGCTAGGATGGACGCTTGTTTCATCGTTTCAAATCACTTGGTACTCATCAATCGTTTGTGGGTGATAGACCCATCCTAGGATTGTTTCTCTTGCCTTATACCTTTGGAACAGCGGTTCCAATCATGCAGTCGCGTGAGACGATGGCTGCCAACTGGTCTTCATCCCAACCATCTGTGCCTTCCGGTCGTGCTGGCAGGACGATATAGCGGAGATCAGCAGTCGAATCGTGCACGCGCACCTCGACGTTGTCAGCGATGTCGGTGCCGAACTCTTTCAGGACAGCGCGTGGCTCGCGGATGGTGCGGCTGCGGTAGGCGAGGCTTTTATACCAGGCGGGTGGAATACCAAGGAGTAGTTTCGGATAGCACGAGCACAGCGTGCAGACGACGACATTGTGCACATCCGGCGTGTTCTCGATCACAACAAACTCTGCGACTTCTCCGATATCGATATCAAGTTCGGCCAAGGCTGAGCGGCAGTCCTTGAGGAAGCGCTCCTTGAATGCCGGATCACTCCATGCCTTGGCGACGACTTTGGCACCGAGCGCGCCGGACCGACTGTCAGTCATATCGATTTGTTTTGCGATTTCCTCTTTTGTGAGGACACCTTTCTCGATCAGAAGTTCGCGTACTGCGGCCTCGAGAACTTCATAGGGGGAAGCGGGGCCTGTATCGTGATCAGGCTGGAATGTCGTTGAGTGATTGTGATCATGGTCGTGACCGTCGTGCATGGGATTGATCCTTTGCGTGGTCGTTGAATTGAGATTGTGGTGGCGGTGCTTGTTAAGCTGGTATGAGCCAGTTGTCGTAGACGTCGACTTCCATCTGGTCCGTTTCTGGACCGGCATAATCGGGCCAGATATCGGTTTGCTTGAAGCGGACCTTATAAAGGACCTGCGCCGGGAGGCCCGGGCGATGGTAGGCCAAGCGTTCCGGATCTCGGAATGCGCCGTGGATGCCGCAGATCTCGCCTGATTTGCCACGAATGAAACTGGGGGTGCGGCAGTGACCAGTGATCGGTCGATCATCGACGACGACCTTGTCGCCATGTGAGAACCTTGATGGTGCTGATGTTTCTCGGCTCATGANGCGGCCTCATNGTNNGCCGCACCAGTATCGTCCCAGGGGACGGATGCCGGAGCAACATCGCGCCCAGTAGCTTTGAAGTCTTCCGAGACCTTGGCGATACGGGCTTCGATTTCTTCTTTGCTCACGAGCTCCTGCTCGACAATGAGATTGCGGATCGCACGCACCCATTTCTCGTAGTATTCGGTNGCGTCGTANTCTTGTTCGCNATAGCTCTCAATAACGCGTCGCATCGCATCGATTTTGAAAGCCTGTTTCTTGGTTGCCANCAGCACCAGCATGGCGTCGACGCGTTTTTCCCAGAGAGCGAGATCGTGTTCATGCATGTCGATGGCGCCGAAATCGAGCCCGCCGACGTCATGGGTNGTGCGGCCGTCAGTTCCGTCGCGCAGCTCGTTGCGCTTATCCGGAGTTGGCATGTCTTCTGTCCTTGGCTGCCAATTGTGATTTGTTGTGTCAGTGTGCCGTGAATTTTTCNAAANGTGAAGGGGCAAAGGCACTGATTTCANGGAATTTACGTGGTGATCAAGNGGGGTGAAAGGTAGTCATGATGTTGCCGCCTTCACCAAGCATGTGCTCATGCGGTATATTGATCGCGATGAGCGTATACGGGGGACATAATAGTCGTGATGCGCGTGCTTTTGATANTCAGTATANTGACTGTTTNGTTCACTTCTGCGTTTGCCCAACAGAGCCGTGTTGCCTTGGTGATTGGTAACTCAGCGTACGAACATACGACGACACTCAAGAACCCCAGGANTGATGCCATATTGTTTGGCAGCACGCTTGAGAAGCTTGGTTTCGAGGTCATTCTTGAAACGGACCTCAGCCTCAAAGCTATGCAGCGCGCGATGCGGACCTATCTTGCAAAGCTTGATGCAGGTGGAGAAGACGCNGTTGGCCTCGTCTATTATGCCGGCCACGGTTTGCAGGTTGAAGGCATCAACTATCTTGTGCCGGTAGATGCNAAGATTGAGCGCGAAGGCGATGTCGCGATTGAGACCGTCAGCGCCTCGAAGCTATTGTCTGGCCTGCGGTTGGCCAAGAACAATCTCAATATTATTATTTTGGATGCATGTCGGAACAATCCCTATNGTGGGTTTTCGCGAAGCTCTTCGCGTGGTCTCGCAAGACTGGATGCACCAAAGGGATCNTANATTGTGTTTGCGACCGCGCCCGGCGATNTNGCAGCGGATGGAGCTGGCGACAATAGNCCGTTCACAACNGCGCTTTCGCAATACATGTCGACGCCNGGATTGAATGTTGAGCAGATTATCAAGCGTGTCGGTCGTAGTGTGTCCAAGGTGACGAANGGTCGGCAGCGACCTTGGTTGTCGTCNTCTGTTTACGATGATTTCTTTCCGGCTGGTCGTGGTGTTGGCAAGTGGGCCTCTGTGACGTCGAAGGCTCTTGGCAAAGCTATCGGTNGTGGTGCTCCAAAAGGCGTTNCTNCTGCTGCGATCGCGCCAGCGAAGCCGGTTGCGAGCAAGGCTGCGGGTCGGACGTTTCGTGATTGTGCAACATGNCCTGAAATGACGGTGGTGCCGGCCGGACGCTTCAAGATGGGAGCGAACAATCNGGCTTTCGAGAAGCGCAATGAAAAGCCATTGCATGATGTGACACTTGCCAAGCCGTTCGCCGTGGGGCGGTTTGAGGTCACCTTCGACCANTGGNAAGCCTGCTTCAAGGACAAGGGCTGTGCGCGGTATAGTCCCAAAGACGAGGATTGGGGGCGNGGCAGGCGACCTGTGATCCGGGTNAACTGGGTGGATGCNATTACCTACGTCGAATGGTTGAAGCAGAAGACTGGTAAGCCCTATCGACTGCTCACCGAGGCTGAGTGGGAGTATGCGGCCCGTGGCGGAACCAAGACGCTGTTTTCAACNGGTGACGTTCTGACAACGTTCCAANCCAATGTTGATGGCCAGCGTGGNTTTAACAACGGGCCCAAAGGAACGCGATTGGCTGAGACGNAGCCGGTTGGAAGTTATAAGCCGAATGCATTCGGGCTTTACGATATGCATGGNAATGTGTGGGAGTGGGTCGCCGACTGCTATCACAAGAACTATGAAGAGGCCTCACCAACGGGGAAGGCTCGAACCCTTCCTGCACGCGGACACCGATGCCATCGGCGGGTGTTGAGGGGCGGATCATTCAACCGTAATGCGCAATTCGCGCGTTCAGCTCACCGCTACAGCCAATCTGCTTCTATCCGGAGCCGTGAGACCGGATTCCGGGTGGCGCGGGATTTGGACTAATTTTCAGGTTGTATCCTGAATTGCCGAGCCCTGGATAAAGGCTCAGCGAGTGTCCGGCCAAGCCGTGTATGGCCGCCATTTGGCGCGGCAAAATCGCTGAAGCGGGCATAAGGCGAAGGTCGATAGTTAACAATGGCCTCAGGTGCTTGGCCGGCCGTTGTTTTTTCTCTAAAAGATGCTGCAAGTTATTTCGAACGAAGCCTGAACACCGCGGTTGAGCTGCAGTGCAGGCGGATCGCTGTTGAACAAAGCTGTGCAACGAGACAGGACAAACAGGGACATTGGGCCATGAGCGACAAAGCTGATATCATTTACACCATTGTAGACGAGGCTCCCGAACTCGCGAGCGGCTCTTTCCTGCCGATAATCCGCGCCTTTGCAGGACCAGCAGGGATTTCTTTCGGGACACGGGATATCTCACTCGCTGGCCGAATCATTTCCCAGTTTCCGCAGTATTTGACCGAGGCGCAGCGCCAGTCCGATGACCTGGCTGAGCTCGGCGAGATCGTTACGACGCCGGAAGCGAATGTCATCAAGCTGCCGAATATCTCGGCCTCGGTGCCGCAGCTCAACGAAGCGATCAAGGAGTTGCAAGCCAAGGGCTACGCGTTGCCGGATTACCCGGAAGATCCAAAGACGGATAAGGAGC
The DNA here is from genome assembly GCA_002689605.1 of Filomicrobium sp. Taxonomy (GTDB): domain Bacteria; phylum Pseudomonadota; class Alphaproteobacteria; order Rhizobiales; family Hyphomicrobiaceae; genus Tectiglobus. The sequence continues at coordinate 11,087 of NZGY01000050.1, read as the reverse complement.
GGCAGGTTCGCGCAGCATATGATCGGGTCAAGGGAAGTGCGGTTAACCCGGTTCTAAGGGAAGGCAACTCGGATCGTCGGGCACCGAATGCTGTTAAAGAATACGCCAAGAAGAACCCGCACTCGATGGGTGAATGGGCGTCGTCGTCTAAGACACACGTTGCATCAATGAGCGGCAACGATTTCTTTGCCAACGAGAAGTCGACAACAATTACCGATGCGCAAGCTGGTGATGCTCGTATCGAGTTCGTGGCTGGTGATGGCAGCGTTACCGTCCTGAAAGAGAAAACGCCTCTGCAACCTAATGAGGTCGTGGACGCGACCTTCTTGAGTGCAAAAGCGTTGCGGGCGTTCCTAACTGAGCAGATCGCAGATTCTAAAGCGCAGGGCGTGCTGTTCTCGCTTCATCTCAAAGCGACGATGATGAAGGTGTCTGATCCCGTTCTGTTCGGGCACACGATTTATGCCTATCTCCAGGACGTCTTTGAGAAGCATGCATCGACGTTTGGTGAGCTTGGTGTCAATCCTGACAATGGTATCGGCGATCTGGAAGCCAAGGTTGCCACGTTGCCAGCGGCAAAGCGCAGCGAGATTGAGGCTGACATCAAAGCTGCTATGGCCAGCCAGCCGGACATGTACATGGTCAACTCTGACCGTGGTATCACCAATCTCCATGTCCCAAGTGATGTGATTATTGATGCTTCGATGCCGGCCTTGATCCGGGCTGGTGGTAAAGGCTGGGGACCTGATGGAAAAGAGCACGATACAAAGTGTGTGATCCCTGATCGCAGTTACGCGCCGGTTTATGCCGAGGCGATTGATTTCTGCAAAGAGCACGGTGCGTTCAATCCATCCGAAATGGGTACCATCCCGAACATCGGTTTGATGGCGCAGAAGGCGCAGGAGTACGGATCTCATCCACAAACGTTCACCGCACCTGCTGANGGCACCATGCGTGTTGTTGCAGCNAATGGTGACACACTGCACGAGCATGCAGTGGAAGCTGGTGACGTCTGGCGGATGTGCATGGTGAAGGACGCACCTGTGCGCGACTGGATCAAGTTGGCTGTGGGTCGTGCGCGTATCACGGGTTCGCCTGCCGTGTTCTGGCTCAACAAGGAACGTGCGCACGATGCCCAGCTGATCAAGAAACTTNATGCCTATCTGCCAGAGCACGATACCAGCGGTCTGGAAATCCATGTCATGGCACCAAAGGAGGCCACGCGGTTTTCAATGGAGCGCATGAAGAAGGGCCAGGATACTATTTCGGTTACGGGCAATGTGCTGCGCGATTACCTGACAGACCTGTTCCCGATCCTCGAAGTCGGTACAAGCGCGAAGATGCTCTCGATTGTGCCGCTCATGAACGGCGGCGGTCTGTTTGAGACAGGTGCAGGTGGCTCAGCTCCAAAGCATGTTGAGCAGATGGTTGAAGAAGGTCACCTGCGTTGGGATTCACTAGGTGAATTCTGTGCGCTGGCGGCGTCGCTTGAGCATCTGGCACAAGTCATAGGCAACCAGAAGGCCGATGTTATGGCGAAAGCGTTGGATGCCGGTATCGAACAACTGCTTGATAACAATAAGTCACCGCGCCGTAAGGTTGGTGAACTCGATAACCGTGGCAGCCACTATTACCTTGCAACCTATTGGGCGGAAGCCCTGGCGGCACAGGATGAGGATGCTGAGTTAAAGGCCCACTTCGGACCAGTGGCTGCGCAGTTAAAAGACAATGAAGAGAAGATCATTGCTGAGCTGGATGCCTCGCAAGGACAGCCAGTAGACCTGGGTGGTTATTATAAAACAGACCCGGCCAAGGTTGCTGCAGCGATGCGCCCGAGCGCAACCCTGAACGCGATTATTGGCTAACTTGCCGAACAATCCTTGTTGGATTGCCGAGACGAGTGAGGAGACACGTAGCTATACGTGTCTCTTTTTTTGTTTGTTGTCTGTCCAATCAGGAAAGGTTTGGCCGAGGGCAACGTAAGCGTCGCCCCCATTACACTTTGACTTCGTTGTTGTAGTTCCATGGCATTAGATGATCGATGCGGCTTTGCGGCCAGTGATTGACGAGCTTGGTGAGTGTGTTGGTCAGCCATGCATGGGGGTTCACGTCGTTCAGTTTGCAGGTCTCAATAAGCGAGGCGACGATCGCCCAGTTGGCGCCGCCTTCATCGGAGCCGGCGAAGAGTGCATTTTTGCGATTGAGAGCAATCGGTCTGATTGATTGCTCGACGGTGTTAGTGTCCATCTCGATGCGGCCATCATCGAGGTAGCGGCTGAGTTCATCCCAGCGGGTGATACCGTAACGGATGTCTTTGGCGATTGTCGAACTCTTAGGAACACGTGCGAGTTGCTCTTCCAGCCATGTTTTGAGTTCGTCGACGAGGCCCTTTGCGCGCGCATGCCGGACGGCACAGCGCTCATGCTCGGAACGGCCACGGATCTCGGCCTCGATGTCGTAAAGTTCACCTATCCGGCGTAAGATCTCTGTTGCGATTGGCGCATTGCCACCCTTGGCAAGATCATAGAACCGGCGCCGGAAGTGCGACCAGCACAGCGCCAGCGTGNCGTGTGGTTCGAGTTTGTTGTAGCCGGCATAGGCGTCGACTTGCAGAACCCCGGTGAAGCCGGCCAGTATGCGTTGAGCGTGTTCACCACCGCGGCCCGGTGCATAGGTGTAGGCCACGGCTGGTGGATCGCTGCCACCCCAAGGTCGATCATCGCGGGCAACCGCCCAAAGATAACCCTTCTTGGTCCGCCCACGTCCCGGATCGAGGACTGGACAGGTCGTTTCATCGGCGAACAGTTTCGGTGCTGCCTTGAGGATCTCCATCAATCGTTCATGCAACGGCGCTAGCTCAAAGGCGGCGAAGCCGACCCAGTTGGCGAGGGTAGAGCGATTGATCTCGATGCCATCACGCGACAGGATCTGGGATTGACGGTAAAGCGGTAAGTGATCGGCGTATTTCGAGACTAAGACGTCAGCAACGAAGGCTTCGGTTGGCAGGCCACCGGTGATCAGTCTTGATGGTGCNGCNGCTTGAACGANACCGTCCGTNCATGANCGGCAGGCATACTTCGGCCNCCGCGTGACAATCACTTTCAGCTTTGCCGGGATGCGATCGAGACGCTCNGAGNCNTCTTCNCCAATGACATGCAGAGCACCACCACAGCACNGGCAGTTTTTATTGTCCGGCTCGATGACGACTTCTTCGCGCGGCAGATGTTTTGGCAGGTGACCACGATTGGCACGGCGTTTTTTGACACCTTCACGTCGGACGATGGCATCGCCCTTTTCTGCTTTTGCATCCTCGATGCCGTGATCCGTCTCGATGTCTTCGAGTGCCAGTTCAATCTGGTTGTCGCTGATCTGCTTCTCGGAACGTCGCCCGAACCGGGCCCGACGCAGAACGGAGACAATGTGATCGAGGCGCGCGTTGCGCGCTTCAAGACGAAGGACTTCAGCAGTGAGAACCTGCTCCTCATGCGCCAGCCGGTTGTTCTCGGCACGCCCGGCCAAAACCATGGCCTTCAACGTCGCGACATCATTGGGTAGGTTGTCAGGAGTGATCATCATGGCCGAAGCAAAGCTGATTTGCCGGCCATCTGGCCAGCATTCCGCAGACTTTGCGGGTCGATTACTGCACTGCTGTTGGCCGCTGGACACGGCGACTGTGGACACGCGTCCAATCAATGCCTTCAAGCAGCGCTGAAAGCTGAGCCGGCGACAGTCGCATGACGCCATCCTCGATCCGAGGCCAACGGAACTTGCCGTCATCCAGACGTTTGTAGATCATCACTAGACCGTTGCCGTCCCAGACCAGCAGCTTTACCCGATCAGCGCGTTTGGCTCTGAAGACGAACACCGTGCCGGTGAACGGATCAAGGCGCAAATGCTCCTGTACCAGGGCCGCAAGCCCATCGATACCTTTGCGGAAGTCCACCGGCTTGGTTGCAACCAACACCCGCACACCACTTTGTGGAACAATCACGCCAGCCCCTTCAACGCTTTCAGGACGGAAGCCAGGGTGTTCTGATCGGCGGCACCGCGAATGATGACCCGCGCCGAGCCGATTATCAGCTCAATAGAGGGGGCAGCATCTGCGTGGGGTGCCTTGGTGCCCATCGTTTGGCCGCCTTGTCAGACAAACGCCGCAGGGCCGGCGTCAACAACAATCGATGAAAACGTCGGATCGTCCTGCTTGTGCACATTGGATCGGAAAGTCGAGCGCCAGCCATACAGTTGCTGTGGTGACAAGCCGTGTCGCCGCGCGACCTCAGCAATCACGGCGCCCGGCACCATACTCTCGGCAACAATCGACGCCTTCTCATCACGTGAACGGTTCCGCCGCCGCTCTGCGCCGGTGATCAACTCAATCCGACGCATCGGTTCGACCTTAGTTAGCTCACTAAGGTCCTCATTAAGGACTTCTGGCTCGCTCTCCATAACACCGCAGGATTACGGCAGAGCAAGATCAGAACAAGGTGGGGGCGGGACACCGGTTACGCCCTCTGTATGTCCCATTCAGTTTCGCCAGCAGCGGACAACCAATCAAGAAAAGTTAGTCGATGCTAAATGGCAGAGACGGGTCATTCTGTTTCATCTTTTAGGTGAGCACATCACGGCAGAACTTGCCCAACTAGCGGACCCGACATGCTCGTTCTTCCGATGAAACAGGCGGGCCACTTGCAGACCTGCGCAGATGCTGCACGCTGCGAGCGTTTCGGCTTCGTTGAAACGGGAAAGCGGACATCGCGCCAAAGTCTGGCCTGCAATGCATCAACGATGCGAAGTCCACTTATCGGACTTTGCCAATCTCGTAGTTGTCGCCCTATTGAAAGTATGAAATTTATCCAGTTTCGGAACTCATCCAATCGCGGGAGCGTGGACAAAACGTGTCTGCTGAGCGACTTGATCAATGCGGTACAGTTGCCGACGGGCGCGCTTCCGGTCGGAAAGCACTGGTAATTCTGATCTGCAATTTCTCGGTCGTGACACTAAAGAAAATCTTTCAGATCAGCGTCAGGCGCGGCAACCGCGTCCAAGTCAATCTGGGTCTGGCCAGGGACGCGGATCCGCAGATATTTCATTTCAGGCACATCTTTGGGAACCGTGAGGTCAAAACCGAGTTTCGAGCTAATGCCGTTATCAGTGGACGGGTCCAGTTTAGAACCAAGTGTATTGTGCACGACGACTAAATCACGGTCAGCCTGGAAGCGTGTCGCCAAGGCCCATTCAACTTCTTCCCGGGAGTGAATGTCGACATCTTCGTCGACTACAAACACATGCTTGACATCATAGTGCGCGGCCAGAGCAGCCATAATCACGTTCTTGGCCTCACCCTCAAGGCGCTTCTTGAGTTTGACGTAAAGGTGGTAGCGGCAAGAGCCTGCCTGCGGCAGATGCACGTCGACAACACCCGGAAAACTGTATTGTAGCGTTGATAGGATCGTTGCCTCGCGCGGAATGCCACCGAGCAAAAGGTGCTCCCGGCTGCCCCCGACGATCGTATGGTAGAGCGGTCGCTCGCGTGTCGTCACGCGATCCACTTCGATAACATGACGCTTGGCACGCTCGGCGTAATACTGCGGAAATTCACCGAACGGCCCCTCCAATTCTCGCGTATTGGCAAGGAAGCGGCCTTCAATAATGATCTCAGACGTCGCAGGTACACGCAATTCGCTGCCCAGACATTTTGCAACCTCGAGCGGAGCCCCTGTGAGGGCGCCGGCAATTTCAAGCTCATCCTGGTCAAACGGGGCAATCGCCTGTGAAGAGAGCAGCGCCGCTGGACTTGAGCCAATGACAATTGCGACGTCGAGGTCATGCCCCTCGCTCTCCGCCATTTGCTGATAGGCGAGCGTGTGACGCGGGAGGAGCAGTGCTCCGAGCTGCCGAGGCCCCTGGATCTGCAGGCGGTGGATTGCAACGTTCTGCCGGCCCGTCTTAGGGTTGCGTGTGATCACGAGTCCGGCCGTGATATATGCGCCATTGTCGTGCTCGTTGTGGGTCGGGATAGGCAGCATGGACGTCAAATCGGGCTCATCATAGACCACCTGCTGACACGGCGGGTTAGCTACCTCCTTCCATGGCAACGGCTTGGCTAGCGCACCCTGAAACCGCGATAGCAGCTCGCTTTCCGTAGTGCCCAGCGCTTCCGCCATCCAGTGGCGCTGCGAGAGCAGGCCGGAGACAATGACGCCATCACGATTTCCGAGTTGTGGAAACACTGTCGCTTTGCGGCCATCCCATCGGTTAGCTATTCCCGCGACCTCAAATTCGAGTTGGCGCCCTGGCTTCAGGATGTCGAGCCGGTCCTGTTGATCGAGATGTTTCAGCCAGCTGCGCAAATCCAGAAACGCCGACATGTCGCATACTCCGTCCGATGTTTGTGTTATCCCGCCAATCACCATGTTTGCGGGCGGCCGGTTGTCAATATAAGTAAGCCATGCTCTCTTCAAGCATCAGGCATATGGCAAAGTTGTCGAATGAGAACCCTACAAACTCAACCACGCCGATTGATCGTTGGTATTTCAGGTGCCTCGGGCGTGATCTATGGCATCCGGCTGCTCGAATTGTTGCGCGATGTCGACCTCGAAACACATTTGGTGATGTCCCGGTCCGCGGAAGTTACGGTTGGACATGAGGTTTCCAACAAGGTTGCCGCGATAAGAGCGTTGGCAAATGTCGTTCACCGGAATGATGACATCGGGGCGTCGATTGCCAGTGGATCCTTCCAGACGATGGGGATGATCGTTGCTCCGTGCTCGATCCGCTCATTGTCCGAGATTTCAAGCGGTGTGACATCGACGTTGCTGACCCGGGCCGCCGATGTCGTCCTTAAAGAGCGGCGCAAGCTGGTCCTGATGGTGCGAGAGACACCGCTCCATCTCGGTCACCTGCGATCAATGGCCGTCGCCGCCGAGTTGGGCGCCGTTATAAGTCCTCCGATGCCGGCGTTCTACGCGAAGCCTCAATCATTGGAAGAGATGATCGACCATACTCTGGGCCGGATTCTGGATCAGTTCGAGATTGAGGTCGGGGCCGTGCGCCGTTGGAAGGACCAATCGAACACGCCGACGGACTGACACAATTGGTTCTGCAATCGCCCGTTCGATCGCTTGTGAACTTACCTCGCGCGAACGCATTTTTCAGTGAGAGACTTTAAGACAGCCGCGACGGTGTCCACTTCGTATGGCGCAATTGCCTCGACGTAGTGTTTGGTGTTGGCAAGAGAGATCTCCCGCGCCGATCGGCCATCGCCTGCCGATGCAAGCGCTTGGCTCGGCAGTGCTGCAAGGACACCGGCCAAGCTAAATTGCTCGAGCCTCTCACTTTCGATTTCGACGCGCCTAATGTCATTGCGCAGGCTTTCAACGATCTCTCCGTTGCCAGCGAGGGTTCGTTGCTTCATCGATTTGCGTGCCGCCCTTAATAACAACACGACATCGCGATGCCACTGACCCGCTTCGCCCTCGATCAATGCCGTCATCGTTGGTGCATCGATGGCATGGCGGTGCTGGCCTCGCCAAAGACAGAACAGGGTAATATTCACGTCTGCCCTACAGCTTTCCTGTAACTCCAAGCAGAGCTCACTGACGCCGTCCCGGCCGTAGCGCTCCAGCGAAAATGCCCAGAATTCTTCGTGATATTCGCTTGCCGATTTCATTGGGGACGCGAACCTTTATCGATTAGATGGTATGCGTAAGCTTGACTAAGAAGCCGAGTTTAGCTCGAAACGCCATTCAATCCGTAAGACTTTACGTATCTAACAATCACAATATTCATGTTGCTCCAAGGGCGCTTGGACAGGCTGATAGAGTGTTGGCATCAAGACACTCAAATCCGATTTCGAGGAATCAAACCGTTATTGCATCGCGATGAGAAATACCAGCCAGCGTCCGAGTAGGGTCACCAACCGAAAGAGTTGAGCCGAGCATTACATGTCCGGTTTACCTTTGGGAGCGTCTGGAACGACATTGCTATTCCATTGCTACTCCAGCCTCAGCGCTGGGCCTGAACCCAACAAACCCCTCGTTCATTTGATGGGCGCGAGGTCTAGTCCGAAGAAAACTTTTCGGCATGTGTTCCACTTCACAGTTGCCGGTCAATCCCTGGGGCATGGTGTGTTCATCGGCGGCCGCATTAACAATGCGTTGTGCAAATCCACCAGACGGCAATTCGGGACGCAACGTGACGAGACCCAGTGTAGTGCAACGCTTTCAGATCATATCATCCAGCAGGTTGCAGATACTGGAGCTGGCGGCCATCGTCATTGGGCCTCCACTTCTCATCCTCATCTCAAGCCAGTCCCTTCGGTTCTTCGGCCTCCTCTTGTTAGCATCGTATTGCCTTTGGCGTCTCATTGAGGGCGGTGCCAAGCAAACCTACTTGCGTTGAAACTGGGAAGGCTGCCGACCCGCACTACCGGGCATCTTGTTGCGCGCGGTCATAGCCTGGATCGTCGTTCTGTCATTGGTGCAGTGGTTCTATCCTACCCGCCTGGTCTGCATTCCGACCCATGTACCGGCACTCATAGTCGGAATAGCAGTCGGATACGCGATCCTATCCGTGTTGCCTCAGGAGGTAGTGTTCCGGGCTTATGCAGCCTGGAGGCTCGATCAGCGCGGACTGTCCTACTTGCCTTCGGCATTGATCTCGGCTGCGATTTTTGGCTGGGTCCACATACTCTACGGTTCCTGGCTGTCGGTGCTGCTTTGCTTCATTGCTGGGGTCGTACTCTATCGCACGTACCACGGAACGCGCTCTCTCGCTGCCGTCTGGCTGGAGCATAGCCTGTTCGGCGCAGCGGTCTTCGCGCTTGGGCTTGATCCAATGTTCTATCGTGGGACTTTCATCGACCAAGCCGTACCAGCCTGTAATGGGTCTGTGGCTTTTGTGCCGGCCTGGTCTGCACTAAGCACTCTCGTTTGAGCCGATGAGTTTCATGAAACCGCGAGCAAAGTTCCGGCACTCAATGCTTGAGCGGAAGTATCCCGTTATCGGGATGCCTCCAAGTTCGAAATGCGAAAGAGTCTCCTGTTTGATCAAAGCGTCAGTGCTGGTGAGCTGGACTGAGGTGCAGCCTATGTCCGCTTCCGGTTTCACAAGGATGGATCGCTGTCGGTGTGATCTCGAAATGTTCTCATGATCGCCGATGACCGCTGTCTCTGCGTTGCCGACATCAGAACGGATACCGCATTAGGCCACAACTATTCACAGCTGTGCGGCATAGTGCATGCTCTAAGATAGGGAAGTTATTAGGGCGCAATTGTCAGATCTTCGAAAACATCAATGATTTCAATATGGTTATGGCGGAAAAGAGTGGGAGTCGAACCCACCGGACCCGTCTAACGCGTCCCACCGGTTTTGAAGACCGGGCGCCCCACCAGGGTGCGATTCCTTTCCATCTTATCGCTCACGGCGTTCGGCCTACAGCCTGCCTCCGCGAGGGGGACGAACAACAACGGATGCTTCCGATGTCGTCGCCAATACCAACAGCTCGCGAATCCACGAGCTGTGAGCAGCAGGACCGCGTCGCGGTCTTGGGAGAATGACAGAGAGAGAATGCTTTTTCTCTCCGTCACAAGACTTACTTTACCGGCTCGCAAAGACCTTGTCAGCTGGTTGGATGATGCGCCGCCCCTCACCTTCTCGTTGGGTAAACTTCTGCTTATCGAAGTATTCAAGTATTTCGATCGTCATGTTACGGCCAACGCCGCTTTCGTCTCGAAACGGAGCAACCATCAGTATTTGATCGTCGGAATTCGCGGCTAACCGCTCGGCAATATTGCCAAGCTCCTTGAGATTGGCTGGTGTAACAAACCTCGTCTTGGAGATCCTCTGTACGAGACCAACACGATTAGCCCGGGTCATAAATGCGTCCATGCGCTTGAGACCACCGCCGACAATTTGCTCAATCTCGCGCGCCGTAATCGGTCTAAGGCCCGAGTCCTTAAAGACCTTCTCAACGGAATTCCAAAGGCCTGCGTCAGCGCCCTCAAGCCGCGCCGTGTGGGTCGGCAAGCGCACACCAAAACCTTCGCGCGCGAGCACCCCATCCTTCACCAACTCTCCAGCCACGGCAGCAGCCAGATCACGTGACATCCGGATGCCTGAACCGTCCATGATCCGGTTATCGCCAAGCCCTGTCGTGTCAGGGTTGGATTTATGCCATTCCTTCAATCGCTCAACCACAGCCTTGCGGAGCTGTAGCCATCGTGCACCGGCAAATGCCACGCGCTGGCCTTCATGCTGAACAACCTTGCCTGCACACGCGGCAACCAGTTTCTCGCATTCGGCACCGGTCAGATTTCGATTGATGGAGAACTGGTCGAGATCAACGCCGGCCGGTGACAAATCAAGAAGCGATGTCAGCGCGGACTTATCATCAGGCTCCCTGACGGCTTCGAGCCAGGCGAGGCGCTCCGGCTTGGAGCGCCCGCGCTTTGGTGGAAATAGATCGATGACCCGCCCGCCGCCGATGGTTCGACGCGCAGACTGATCACGAATAATGAAACGATCTCCATGAACAGTGCCAATTGGCTCATCGAGCACCAACTGGGCAAGTCCGGTTTCAGCTACGTCGATAGAGCGCGTGCCCAGCGTTGCAACCCGGCCCGTGGTTTCGGCAGCGCCGAGGTGGACATGCACAGGGGTCCAGTTCGACAGTGACCGAGGTTCGCTTGGCAACACCGTGAGTTCAGCATCAAACTTGGAAACTGGTTCAGTATCACTGGCGGTTGTTAGCCACTGACCGCGTTCAATTGCTTCTTTACGGAGCTCCGTGCCCGCGAGATTGATCGCACACCGCTGCCCTGCCCTGCCCGCGTTCGCCTCAGCGTTCTGCGCATGAATACCGCGAACGCGCAATTGCATATCGAGTCCTGCAACGCCGACGCTGTCCCCGACTACGATGGAGCCAGAGAAGACGGTACCGGTGACAACCAGACCCAGAGTGTGACGGTGCCCATCAATGATGATTCTGTCGTCGAAGATAATGAAACGTTCACAGTACAACTAACCAATCTCATTGGAGTATCGGCGTCGCTGGTGGACACTAGTGATAACGCGACAGTGACGATCAA
>NZGY01000049.1 GCA_002689605.1 Filomicrobium sp. | reverse complement strand
CTACCTCGGTTGGCGCCGCATGATTGAACGTGACGGCGAGCGACTTACGCCCCGCCAATGCCTCGCCGGCGCCATGAGTTAGAAGGGAAAACTACATCACAGCCGAATAGGACCATTTTGGTTGGTCATTGCCGGGAACCGAGGCAAGACTTGCCTTCTCAATTGCCGCCTTTTGTTGGTTGCTCAATTCAGACTTTGGCCTGACGGATTGCGACGTGGCTACTTGCTAAGCGTTTGTTGGTTTGCGAGAGTTTCCCCAGCAAGTGTTTGTGACCGCGGTGAAATCTGGATTTGCAAACAAGGGCTTGCAAACTGATATTACATAATGTGCCGTGGATTTGATCAACTGGGTTAATGGGTCAAAACTGATTAGGCGCACTGCTGTTCGATCCGTAATTACTTTAACCGATTACGTCTCTAAAGTAGCGCTTGTTCTTGTGGATGTATTTGCGATCCATCAGGTGCGGGTTAACTGCCTGGCGGNAGTATTTCCTGGACACAGACATCATCGATCAGTTGTTCCCTCCTAATGTCATGCAAGTGNGCGCGCTTCTGGTCGTTNGANAGGTGAGCGCCTATGCCATTGGTCATAGNGAGCACGATNGANCGGTCACTCATATCCAGCCAGAAAGATNGGCGAACAAGCTTGCCATCAGCGTCGCGAGCGAANGGACTATTGGGNTCGGNGCCAAGGTCNGGCGTGTAGTACTTGNTCATTATCGTTTNCTTCCTAGANTTGCTTGGCCAGCNGGNCGNNTTGTTTCAANGCCCGAAAGATTGNCCCAAACCGATCGGGGGACTTNCANNANAAGTTCAAACCCATTCGTGTCCGGACGTGGTGAGGAGCAGTATCTTGTCNTGTGGGACTTTGAGTTCNGTGACCTCTACAGGATCGATATNNTANAGGTTNCCNCGNAGGGCCCGACTAATACCGCCATGTGANACNACNACTGCATCTTGTTGCTGNTCATTCAGCCATCCCAGCGTGCGTTNGGCAAGATCGGNGTAACTTTCACCACCCTCGGGCCTCCAATTGTACGGGTCGGCCTCACGATCNGCTGCAGCCTCTGGATGGTTCGTTGCGAAGTCTGCCCAGTATGTGTCCTGTAAGTAACCGAAATGGATTTCCTTTAGTCGATNATCCGTCTTGTAGGTCGTGGTATCAAGGCCCAGTTCGCCACGGATGATTTCCATGGTGTTGCGGCNGCGGCGGNGAGGGCTTGCGATAAACGGGAGATCGGTAATGTCTTGGCGGATTGTTCTCAATCGACGGCCATTTCCTGCTGCCTGCTCGCGACCAAGATCGCTCAAGTCAGACTCGAGNTGTCCCTGGATGCGCCGTGCGGCGTTCCATGTTGTTTGTCCGTGACGCACAAAGTAGAGGGTAATTCCTGATTTCATGTNGTTTCAGACCTTGAGCACGAGCTTGCCATTGTTGCCGCCGGTATAAAGCAGATTGACGATATCAGGAAACGCATCGACGCCGCCTTGTCTGAGGTCTTCTCTAANTTTCAACTGTCCCGACGCATGCCAACTGCCAAGCTGCTCGATTGCTTCGGGGATCCGGTCATTCCAGTCAAACACAATCAGGCCACGCATTCTGAGGCGTTGGGTCAGGATTGCGCGGAAGTTCTTCGGGCCGGGAGGGAGTTCAGTGGCTGTGTAACCGGATATCAAGCCGCATACCGCAATGCGACCGAAGACGTTCANNTGCATGAGAATGGTATCGAGGATNTCGCCNCCGACGTTCTCAAAGTTGCAGTCAATGCCATCGGGGCAGGCCGNCNTNAGGTCTGCNGCGAGGTTGCCNGCCTTGTAGTCGATGGCCGCATCAAACCCGAGTTCGTCTTTGATGTAAGCACACTTGTCAGGACCACCGGCTATGCCAACTGCGCGACATCCCTGGATCTTGGCAATCTGTCCAACGATGGAGCCCACCGCGCCGGATGCAGCCGAAACCACGACAGTCTCGCCGGACTTTGGTTCGCAGACATCGAGGAGTCCGAAATAGGCCGTCCAACCGGGCATGCCGAGACCACCGACCCAGCGCTCCAAAGGTGCTTTCGACGTATCCACTTTGACAACGTGCCTGCCGTTTGACAGGGCGTATTGTTGAACGCCGAATAAACCTTGAACTGCATCACCCTCCTTAAAATCAGGATGATTGGAGGCTTCGACGTGCCCGGCAGAATAGGCACGCATGACCTCNCCNAGGGCGACGGGCGGCACGTAAGACTTGGCTTCGTTGACCCACCCCCGCATCGCCGGATCAAGTGAAATGACATCGACCTTGACGCGAAACTCGCCGGGGCCGGGATCATCAANCGAGGCGTCCTCGATGGCAAAGATGTCTTTCGTAAAGGGACCAGGTTTGGGTCTCGCGACGAGTTTGACTTGGCGGTTTGTCGTCACAACGCATTCCTCGATGTGATAAAAAGATTCACGTGAAACATGACTGACCTTGGNTGCCGCTTCAAGTTGGGCGGATGCATNGCCGCGGAGATTGATCTTGGCTTACGAATTNGAAGACTTCGGCAGTTATACGGTAGGCGGCCGACGCGTGGAGGTTGAAGGACAGCCAAAGCAGCATATCCAGTTTACGCCGACTGNAAGTTTTGACTACGATCCCAATGGCACTTACGCGATTGCGCATGCTTACGTGCAGTATTTCAAGCCAGTCAAAAAGAATGGGCAGCCTCCAGTTGTTCTGCTGCATGGTGGTGGGATGTCGGGGACGACATGGGAGACTACTCCTGATGGGCGTCCTGGTTGGCTGCAGTTGTTGGTCGGTGCAGGCTATGAAGTTCATGTCGTTGACAATGTTGAGCGGGGGCGCGCTGGGTGGTGTGCGGTTGAGGGAGTATGGCCGGATAAGGCGCNGCTACGCACGATGGATGAGGCGTGGCATCTCTTCCGAATTGGTCGCCGAGATCGATTTGCCGAGCGCCAAGCGTTTGATGGATGNCGCTTTCCTATAGCCGCCTTTGAGGCNTTTGCNCGGGGCTTCGTTCCACGCTGGACATCCACGACCGAAGAGGCAACCGAGGCTTTCCAGCATGTCNTGCGCCGCTTAGGCCGATCAATTGTGATCTGTCACAGTCAGGNTGGGCAGATCGCTTTTGAGGCTGCGGCACGTGAACAATGCGTGGAGGCGCTTGTCGGTGTTGAGCCGTCCGGTTTCACAAGCGAGGTTGGTCGTGTTGATAACGTACNGGTGTTGCTTGTCTACGGTGACTACCTATCGGCCAGTTCCGATCTCCCCCCGCTGTTAGAGATTGGCCAGAGCTGGTTGGAAACTTTNCGCAAAGCTGGTGGCCAAGCAGATGTCATTGNCTTGCCNCGCCTTGGAGTGCACGGCAATANTCATATGCTGATGATGGACNATAATTCCGATGATGTTCTTGGTCGTGTAACNTCGTGGCTTGAGGACAAGCTCGAGTCCTAGTCAANGCGGCTACGGTTAGTCAGACTTGGCTACGGCGATATCTGGCGCTTCTTCGTTTTTCATGCCCTGGACATGATAACCTGAATCGACGTGATGGATCTCTCCAGTGACGCCGCGAGATAGGTCCGAAAGCAGNTAAAGCCCGGCTCCACCAACTTCATCAATCGTGACGTTGCGGCGCAATGCTGAGTTGTACTCATTCCACTTCAGAATGTAGCGGAAATCAGAAATGCCGGATGCGGCGAGTGTCTTGATCGGTCCTGCCGATACTGCATTGACNCGGATGCCGNTCTGGCCGAGGTCAGCTGCCAGGTAGCGGACGCTTGCTTCCAACGCCGATTTGGCAACGCCCATGACATTGTAGTGCGGCATTACTTTTTCAGCGCCATAGTAGGTCAAGGTAAGGAGTGATCCACCGTCACTCATCAATGTCTCAGCACGCTTTGCGAGGGCAGTGAACGANTAGCACGAGATCAACATGGTTTGTGTGAAGTTGCTCTCGGTCGTGTCGACATAGCGTCCATCAAGCTCGTTCTTGTCTGAGAACGCGATCGCGTGGACGAGAAAATCAAGGCTACCCCATTTCTCCTTCAACGTGGCGAAGACCGCATCCATGGAAGATGAGTNTGTCACGTCGCAGGGCAATACGAGCGAAGAGCCAAGTTCTGAAGCAAGCGGCTCGACGCGCTTTTTAAGCGCGTCTCCTTGGTACGTCAGCGCGATTTCTGCGCCCTGTGCCGCGACGGCTTTGGATATGCCCCAGGCGATTGAGCGATTGTTCGCGACACCCATGATCAGGCCGCGTTTGCCGGTCATCAGGTTGCCTTGCGGCACGGCCTGTTCGCCCCGGTCAATTGTCATCAGCCCCAGTCCCCTTTTGGTTCTTATTTCAGCGCATCCTACACAAACATCGAATGCGGTCCAGCAGGGATAGCCCGCCGGTGGGAATTTGCAAGTTTATTGATACTGCTTTGCCAAATTATCGATAACTTGCTGAACTGGTGTTGGTTTTTCCAGTGCGGTGGCTGGATACATGGTTAATCCGTAACAATAATTGGCNGGCTGACGATTTGATTAGCCGGCCAATGACCAAGTGCCGCTGCCGCTTAGGCAGGCTATACCTTCTGCTCTCTTGGATTTTAAGCCGGAATTGAGCATGATGACGACATGACGACATGACGGCAAACCCGATCCTTGTTGTCCAGGAATGAGGTTGTAGGTTGTAAAACTGCATTTAGACGGCCGTGTTTGNTCCGCCAGACGTAGGTCTCACCGTCTGCAGTGTTTGACAGNGCAAAGTGGATGGCTTCGAGTGTAGCCAATTCGTCTCTTTGGCTCAGGGTTGCATGCGGACGTACAAACCTGGGCGCCTTGTTATATTTGTGCTGATTGGCATTTTGTTTTGCTACGTTGATCAGGTCAGGCCTATCTGTCGTATCAGCTACGGCTGGCTGTAANAGTGGAGCCAGGACAATGGACACAANCGCTGATGTAACGATCATGCAGACANAAGTAGTGAGTGGAACTTCACGCATAACTNCTAACTCCAACGCGACTCGAGGTACTTCAAACGATCTAACTGCTAGCGANTATGCTTGGTTGNGGTTAACAGCTGCTAAAGCGGTGTCTCAAAATGACCAACTCTAGGAATTGTTAGAAGAAGCGCGAGAGATGANGAAAACGGATCAAGAACTGATCGATGTTGTTGCAACTCATTCGGNGGNAGATCAGGCGCCTCCGGCTGGAGATTTCGCAGAGTCGGATGAACCGTTTCGTCTCTTCGAAGATTGGTTCCGAGATGCGAAAGAGCATGAACCGAACGATCCCAATGCCATGGCGCTTTCCACCGTTGATGAAGATGGATTGCCAAACTGTCGTATGGTTTTACTCAAAGGGTTCGACCCTGCTGGCTTCGGCGATCATCGTGGCTTTGTCTTCTACACCAATTTTGAAAGCGCNAAGGGNCGCGAAATACTAAGTGCTGGGAAGGCAGCGTTGCTATTCCACTGGAAGTCATTGCGTCGGCAAATTCGCATTCGGGGTCATGTCCAGCAGGTGAGTGACGCCGAGGCTGATGCGTACTTTGCAAGTCGCGCCCGTGGNAGTCGGATAGGCGCTTGGGCCTCACAACAGTCGCGGCCCTTGGAAAGTCGGTTTGCACTCGAAAAGGCTGTCGCCGGATATNCTGCNAAGTATGCAATCGGTTCGATTNCTCGGCCACCGCATTGGTCCGGACTTCGGGTGGTGCCNNTGGAGATTGAGTTCTGGCACGATCGTCCATTCCGCCTTCATGAGCGCGTTGTTTTTGTGCGGAATGACGTTGCTCANCAATGGGATAAGGATCGTCTCTTTCCTTGATGTGACGACCCGCGTGGATGGNGCTCGCATNGNGGCGAGGCTTCTCCAATTGATTTGTGTGAGCTCGCCATAAAGGCAGCACGTTCTCCNNGGCAGTGTTGCGTNCGCGCAATGCAGTTTTGAATACTCGTTNAGGTGGCATTCAGGTTCGCTGGTCTCTNTTCTGTGNGGCGTAGGCGGGAACGCGCCGCTTNTGATTTGTTGTTCGTNGCATGTAAGGGGAGAGCTTATGGGAACTCGATTGAGACGATCAGTTTTTGCTTTTTTTGCAGTTNTTGGTTTGGTGGTTGCTGGCCTTACTGGAGCAGCGCANGCTGCGCCTGCTAGCGGGCTATCTGNAGCACAGGGCCAACTCAATGCAGCCGGTTCTAGTTTGNTGCAGCAGGTGCATTTCTGCCACCGACGCGGAGTGATTGGTCCTTTCACCGGTCTTCGACATCGCCATGTNGGGCCGAACTGCCGTTGGGTTCGTGTCAGGCGTCATCGTAGAAATGCCTGTGCGCGTTGGAGACGCCGGTGCTGGANCCGATGCTTTGATGCTCCGCGTCCGAACCGTTGTGCACGTCGTTGCTTCAATCGCAATGCGCCGGATCGCTGTTTCTAAAAGCGGGCGCGGTTTCAGATTTAATCTGGAGCAAGACTGNTCAGAGAATANGAANAGGGCTGGTCGCGCTGTTCATGGCGCAACCGGCCCTTTTCGTATTTTGAGTAGGTCTGGAACAATTCTCGTTGTCAGCACAAAATGGGGCGGTGAACGTGGGACCAATGTCTAGTAGTTCGACTGAGGTAGCAACGATGGGGCTCCGCGTAATGGCGCTTCAGAATATGAACTCTTGGCTTGGAAGTTTTGATCNTGCTGAATTGGCTTGGNGAGGAACAGTTTTCGAACGTGAAGAAACCCGTAGCCATGGCGCTACGGGTCTCTTAGATACCGTTCGATTGTTCTCAAGCCAGTTTTAAGACCAAGAGATTTGGCTTGTCGTCGGGACGTTAGAATTTTGACCGCAATGCAAACGACACGATGTTGACGTNAGATTCGGTGTCGCCTTCAGAGGTTATTGTGCCCAAAGCCCCGAGTGCTGGATTGGATGCAACTGACGAGNGCTCAAATCGCCCATCGTCGACAAGTATATGGGTAAAGGCTAGATCGATCGTCGTGGTGCTCTTTAAACCGAATAAGCTCGGTAGGATTTGTCCAGCNNTGTAACTGAGGCCGGCACTCAGCCAGATGCGGTCGTTGTCTGGAACTGCAGTTAAGCGTTGAGATGCTTCGCGAATGGGCGACTTTTNGTACGCAACACCACCGCGGAAGGTCAGCGCTTTCGAGTAATCGAACTCCAGACCGNCCGAGACAAACCAACCATCTCTCCAATTGGCATCAAGAGTGGCGTAAGTTTGACCGGCAACNGAGGCTCCGAGTGTCTGAGCAACTGTTGAACCTGATTGTTTTGCGACGATGTCGACTTGGTCGAAATCGCTCCAGTCGGTCCATTCATACGTTGCCATGAAACGCATGCGGTCGGTTATTTTTTGTTGAAGAGATACTGTAGTAAGGATGTNTGGAGTGGTTAGCTGTGCATNGGCTGCGAAGCCGCTTCCGGTAGCGTTGTTAGCCAGCTCACCTTCCAGGTCATAAGTCACCTGAGACTTAAATCCGATGCCGATCTTCGTGCCTTTGACAGGCTCTAACATAGCGCCGACGGTCCAGCCGAAACCGTAGTCATCACCGTTGTAGTAACTGCTCGCTGTATTCGCTGGACCAAACTTAAAGGTTGCGTCCAAGTAAGCGANCTGGACACCGGCAGCTAGTGTCAACCAGGGCGCAACTTTGTAACCCACAGTCGGCGTACCGACGATGTTAAAGACTTTCGAGGTTCTGCCAATTATTGAGCCAGCATAGGTCTCGTTTTCGGGTTCTATGACGAGCCCGAAAGGAGCGTTTGTCGACAGGCCGACGAACAGCTTTGGATCAATGTTTGAGAGTTGGTAGTTGAGATAGCCGGCGCTGACGAGCGCTGGTTTTGCGATATTTCCGGAGTCAGCGCCTGAGTTGCCGGCGTTTGCGCCCGCAAGGACAGTTCCACCCGTTACCGTAACCTCAGAATTTGCAAAAATACCTGCAGCATGGTTCTCGTTATTTATACCATCCTGATTTGCGACGGCTGCNGGGTTCCAATACATGGTACTCAAAGTGTCATTGGCAGCCGAACCGGCAAATGACATGCCTTGGCTCGTTGTCGACTGTTCTCTGACTGCAAACCCACCGGCATGGCCGACGCTTGCAACTCCAAGACTTGCCACGATTACAATGGCGCCCAGGTACTTCAACCCACTATGCATTACCCACTCCCCGAGATGCACACCGCTTCACTCCATAGAGTGGGGGCGTGTTATACAACTGCTGTACAGTGTTATACTATCTGTTGTCTGAGGAAATTCCATAATTGATGTGAATGGCGTCTGGGATCATGATTTGATGACGGTGTTGCTCAGTTAACACATTTTTTGTCTCATTTCCCGATGAAGTGTTTTTCTCGGCAAGGAGGGAAAGGCTCGTCCAGTGGGGGATTGAGCGCCTCTGAAAGTTAGTGAAATTGGGATTGGTTGCAGTAAGCGGTGCTTAGGTGGAGCGCTGGGGCTTTCCAATGAAGACAGGCTCTTGAAGCTGGTATAGTGTTCCCTGGCGGTTCTCAGTGTCGCGCGCAATGATTGGTGATCCTACATGTCCCGGTCTACAAACCAACCTCGGAAAACGTTGATATTGACTGGTGCCTCCCGCGGTATTGGTCATGCGACCGTCAAACGCTTCTCGTCGGCAGGCTGGCGCGTGATTACCTGCTCACGACAGCCGTTTCCGGAGAATTGTCCGTGGGAGATGGGTCCGGAAGATCATATTCAAATGGATCTTGCAGATCAGGCCGACACGGAACGTGCGATCGCGGAGATGAAGGAACGCCTTCGCGATAACAACAGTCATTTGAATGCACTGGTGAATAATGCCGCGATCAGTCCAAAGGGGTCTGAGGGCGAGCGGTTGGGTGCGATCGATACTGGTATCAGTGACTGGCAAAAGGTCTTCCAGGTCAATTTCTTTGGTCCCATTATGCTGGCGCGCGGACTATTGAGTGAACTTGAAAGTGCGCAGGGTGCCGTAGTGAACGTAACTTCAATCGTCGGCAGTCGCGTTCATCCGTTTGCTGGTGCAGCCTATGCGACGTCTAAGGCGGCACTCGCTTCTTTGACACGCGAGATGGCGCATGAGTTTGGGCAACGCGGGGTTCGTGTGAATGCGATTTCGCCGGGCGAGATCGATACAGCAATACTTTCGCCTGGCACCGAGCGTATTGTTGAAGAACAGATTCCAATGCGGCGCATGGGCGAGCCTGAAGAGGTCGCGAAGGCGATCTACTTCTTGTGTACTGAGCAGTCCAGTTACGTAAATGGCGCGGAACTACATATCAATGGCGGTCAGCACGTTTAGATTTGTGGGTGCTCAATTCTCAGAAAGGGGGTGTGGTTTGGCTCCGATAGCAACTCAATCCCCAAAATAGAGTGTTGTGATAGTTGCGCAGGGCTGATCTGAGGACACCTTCTTGGGGCCAAATTTAATCTCTCTGTCACGGAACTGTTTTGCCGCTTCAATGTTTGGACGTGTGGTGTGGGCGCAATTGCGTTGGACTTGGCTCGCGCTATCTGAATTCTGCACGGGTTTAGGATCTTTGTCGGGTTGGTCAGGGCTCAGTGTGGCTGTCGCAAGGAGGATAGCATAGTTGTCCTCTCCTTGTTGTTTCAACCCCTGCTCGATCTTTTGCTTGCCCACTTTGACGGGGTCGCATGATGTCGTCTTGCAAGTGGCTTGGTCCACTGGAGTTAGGAGCCAGATGATCGGTCCAGAAACCCAGATCCGCGTCGCAAGACCGGCGTAAAGATTGGCTTGCTGGTTCTGCTTGTTCTCCGTCTCGTTGATCTTAACGGAGAGGTGCCGCACGGATGTCACTATTAGTCCACGTCGTCGGCGAATCGCCACCGCGGGGAAGCTTGGGTAGGTAATGCTTTGCTTCTTTTCCAACTGTCTTGTTGAAGGCTCTGTCAAGCGATTGAGATTGGCAAGCGCCGCCCTCGATGCGATGACTTGATGCGTTCTCGCGGGAAAAATGCGCCTGATGTCCCGGAGAGATTTCAGGTTTTTCGGAACGACGATGTCAGCATCAACACTGCGCGTTCCAAGTTTGCGCCACTGCGCGGTCTTTCGTTCCCGACCAAAAGTGTTACGCCATCCTGATTGACCCGTTGCTTGTTGTTGTGTCGTTGTCGTTTGAGAACTAACTGGCACCGACCACGCAGCTATGGTGAGCTGCTTTATGACGGGGGCTTGTGATTGATAACTTTGTCCGGCAGCATGATTGGGAAAGAGGACGCAGGCACCCAAGAACCAATACCCAATATATTGGCTCTTGAGTGGTCTCATGGTGAAGGCCATCGGTGATCTTACTCGGAGATCGAGATGCCGAGATCTTGTTTGACCCAATTCAGTCCACGATTGAGCGCCCGTTCCATTGCATCGAATGCTTCGTTGATCTGATCCTCTTGAATAACGAGTGGCGGGCAGAGCCCAAGCGTATCACCACCCACAGCACGAGAAATCAAGCCTTCATCCTGTGCGAATTGCGCGACCTTGGCGCCAACGCCGTGCTTGGCTTCAAAGCTTGCCTTTGTGGTCTTGTTCTGCACCAGTTCAATGCCGCAGATCAGTCCTTGACCGCGTGTCTCGCCAACAAGCGGATGATCGGATAGCTGGGATAGGCGATTCAGGAATACTGGAGAGACTTTTCGAACGTGTTCGACAATGTTGATCCGCTCGTAGATTTCCAAAGTCTTGATCGCGACAGCGGATGCAACTGGGTGGCCGGAATATGTAAAGCCATGAGCGAATATGCCAAGCTTCTCGCTCTCGCTTACAAGTGCTTCATAAACGGGTTCCGAAACTGTCACGGCGCCGAGTGGCATATATGCCGACGTTATCGCTTTGGCCATTGAGATGGTGTCGGGTTCGATATCGTACGTCTGGCTGCCAAACCAATTACCGGTTCGTCCAAAGCCGCAAATAACTTCATCTGCGATCAGCCGGATGTCGTATTTCTGTAGAACGGTTTGGATTTTCTCGAAGTACGTCTTTGGTGGGACAATGACGCCGCCGGCTCCTTGAATTGGCTCTGCAATCATTGCTGCAATTGTTTCTGGATCCTCGCGAACGATGAGCTGTTCGAGGTTGTCAGCCATGCGTGTTGCAAAATCTTCCTCGGTCTCTCCAGCCTCTGCATGGCGGTAGTGATGGGGGCAGTCCGCATGTATGAAGCCGGGTAACGGGATGTCGAAATCAGCATGGAAAATGGGCAGGCCTGTGAGGCTTGCGGCAGCAACCGTGACGCCGTGATAGCCTCTTATGCGACCGATGATTTTCTTTTTCTTCGGCTTGCCGCGTGCGTTGTTGTAATACCAGGCCAACTTGATCTGAGTATCATTGGCTTCACTTCCAGATGACGTGAAAAAGATCTTTGATGTCGGCGAGGGTACGAGCTCTTTGAGTTTTTCGGCAAGCTCGATGGCTGGTTCGTGGCTACGTCCGCCGAACAAATGCGTAAAGGATAGCTTGCTCATTTGTTCACGCGCAGCTTCAACGAGTTCCTCGTTGCCATAGCCAAGCCCTGTGCACCATAAGCCTGCCAAACCTTCGATATATTTCTTTCCACTGGTATCCCAAACGTGCACGCCTTCGGCGCGATCCAGCACCAGGGGGCCAATTTGACGATGGGCAGCCAGGTTTGTCGTCGGATGGAGCAATGCATCGACGTCGCGCATTTGGAAGTTAGTGAGCTGATTCATGACGAGACCATTGGAACTAAGCGGTTGAAGGATGGCAGAGGTGCCACGACTAATTGCGGTCAACGGGAGGGAAGCTCGCGAGAGCGCGGTATGGGAGCATACCCGCGGTCGACTGTCATCCTAAGATTGAATCTTGTAAAGTGATGATCCAACTTTTGTTTATTCCTGCAAGTGCGCAGTGTCTGGCAGACAGTAGGTGATGTTGATGGTGCAAAATAGCGCTCTGATGGATGATAATCGCGCGATTCAGTCAAGTGTATGGGCGATACGTATTGCCTTGTTTTCCGCAGCCCTCGTTTTGCTGACGATATTGTTCCACCGTCTCTTCGGAATGTCGACCGCCGTCGCACTTAATTTGTTCGCGCTTGCCTTTATCGGTTGTGGTTGCGTGCTCGCATTTGGATTATTCGCATTGGTCCGGATCTGGCAACGCGGGTGGCCAGGAGGCTCAAATGCAGTGACGGGCATGGTGATCGTTATCTGTCTTCTCGCCTGGCCGCTTGGCGCTATGGTTAAAACTGGCCATTATCCAGTCATTTACGACGTCGCGACAGATGTCGCTAATCCCCCCCAGTTTGTTTTTGCATCTTCTAAGCGCCCTCCCGGCGCTCATAATGCCGATTACAGGCCAGAGTTTGCCGAATTCCAGAAGCGTGCCTATCCGGATCTGCGGACGATGAAAATCCAGAGACCGCCTGAGGAGATGATGGAAATTGTCCGCAAGGCGCTGCAGCGCAAAGGGATGATCTTGCAGGGCGAGGTGCCATATGGAGCGAGAGGACAAAACCTTGGCCAATTGGAGGCTGTCGATCGCACGCTGGTGCTTGGATTTTACGATGATGTTGCCGTGCGGGTGCGGGCCGATCGCAATGGCAGTGCGATAGATATTCGATCTGCGTCACGGTTCGGTAAGACCGATTTTGGTGCGAATGCCGCTCGAATACGTGCATTGCGGACGGAGATTGTTGCACGGGTCGAAGCCAGTGTGCCGGCCGGTGCTAATCGTCGGCGGTCACAGTAATCGCAACGAGTCTGATTAAGTTTTTGCGTATTTAGGCCAGTGTGAGTGTGCTCTCGAACGTTAGTGGCTCTGCGACCATTACTTTTGATTGCTCGGCGAGGTGTTCAATATGGGCCTGAACCGATAGAGATGCCGCGCGAACCAATCGTGGGTCGAGAGTTTTGTAAACGACAGCAACGATTTTTGTGATGTTGGTATGGCCGTTTTCAATTGCTGACATGATGGCTTGCTCGCGCCATCTGCGGTGCACGAGATAGGCTTTTGCAAATCGTTGTGGCTGTTCGATGCGGCCGCCGTGGCCCGGGAAATAGACGTCATCGCTGCGATCCAGCAACTTCTCCAGGGATGCCAGGTAATCAGACATGTTACCCTCTGGCGGGGCCACCACACTGGTATTCCATCCCATAACATGATCGCCAGAAAACAGTACTTTTCGGTCTTTGAGCTCAAAGCTTAGGTGATCAGGCGCGTGACCAGGTGTGAACAGCGCTTTGATGGCCCAATCGCTACCTGCAACTTCTCCGCCATCGCTGAGTTGAAGATCAGGTGTAAAGGCGAGATCGTACGATTCGGCACCGGATGGGCTTGTTGAAATCGTACCGCTGTCCCTCGCTACGCGACCATAGCCGCACACTGTTGCGCCGGTGGCTGCTGCCAGGCGTGGCAGACCTTCAATGTGATCAATGTGCGTATGGGTTATCAGGATATGTGAGATCCGTCGCGGACCAACATGCTGCATGATTGCCTCGAAGTGTGCATCATCTTCGGGTCCTGGATCGATCAGTGCGAGATCATCTCCTTCACCGAGGATGTAGGTGTTTGTGCCCTTGAAGGTGAAAACACTCGGATTGTTGGCGACGATACGTGTAACGCCCTTGGTGACTTCACGTGGGACATCGTAATCAAATTCTATCTCTGTACGGAACTTCAGTTCGGTCATGTTTGCTATCGTTTCGTGAAGGCTGCGTCATCTTGTATGCGGTTGATGGGCACTTCTCAGATGACTGTTTCTGCGCTTGGCAATGATGATCTGGCAGGGTTGTTTTGCGCAACTGTTTGTTAGGGTGGAGAATTTTTCCTTGTTCGTAGCTGTAGTATGCCAAAGCAATTGTCTGTGGGAAGTGCTTTCTTCGCTATCGCATGAGTTTGCTGCTCAAGAATGCTGGTGACAGGCTATACGCGCTAGTATCGCGAGTATTGACGAACGTGTTCACGTCCAGACTGATTGACTGTAAGTGTTTTCAAATGCGGGCTTGATGAATTCTCAACTTGTCGATCCGACTGGTAAAGTCTGGGACGCCGGTTCCGGACAATTGCGCATGATGTTTCATGCGCGGATAGACAGTTCTGCTTTACCAGATTACCTGGTTCGAAATCACGGTTATGTGGAGGTGAGCCATTCTCAGAATGGTTGTCTCGTTCGCTTTGCTCCAGGGCGACTCAAGTACGATTGCTATGTCACCACAATCGGCCTAATCGAAGAACACTGCAAAGAGCGCGGTTCGCTGGTCTGGTATGACGGTCAATGACACTATGAACTTATTCTAGGTGCTCGGGCACTTACCAAACGGTTCCTAGCTCTCAAGTTGGGCCACGCTGAAAAGCGTCTCGATCGTTATATGATGATGCCGCGGGCGATTGGTCATGTCGGGCGGTTTCAGCAGCACGCTAATTTGTTGGACTACTGGCGTGCTGAATCCGGTCGTATTGATATTGCGCGTTGCCGCGAGCAGATCCGCTCCATTACGGACGGCAAGTACCTCAGCGTCAGGCGCAATGATGCAACGGGAACGTTGCAATTTCGTGAGATTGGCAAAGGCCTTGCGACCTATCACGATGACAATTGGAACGATAACTTCCAAGACAAACCAGTCGAAATTCAACCCGATATGCGGTACGGCGCTTGGATTGCCAACACCTTCAGCCAGGCGTTGGTTGTTGGCGAACCCGAGCTCTCTGAGGTTGAAGCTATCGTTGCAGCCGACAAAGACGGCGCTCTTGTCCATCAACTTCTATTCGCGCTTGGTATTACCGACGGTGAATGATGAAGGCGAGTTGGAACTGCTAAGCTCTCCGTTGGGCCGCCACAGCGTCGCTGTCAAAGTCTAGAAGAAAACGCACGCTGTCCTTGTAGATTTCATCGAGCGACATCCGGACCAGCCGCAGATTGATTGTCTCACCAGGATAGCTCGGTGAATTGATGAATTGCACCGGCGCGATGTTTTCGATCAAGCCCATGCGTTCGTGAAATCTTTTAGCGCAATTGGCCTCCGATATGACTCCAAACGCACTGTCGACCTGCCAGCGACCGGTTGCGTAGGCTCTGCTCACCCGAGGTATAATATTGGCGAGTTGCCTGCCGCGCATATCCTTGTGGAACCAGCCACCGCCGGTGTGGAGTGTGCGTTCCGAAAGAACACCGCGGCCTTCTTCACCGACTTTGCAAGCTTCATGAGTTGCTTTGCTTTTTTCAGGGTTGAGATAGAAAAACCTCAGGTTTTCTGCTTCGGTTTTGAAATCGGCGGTGCGCCAATCGAGATACTGCAAGGCGGTGGTGGTTACGATTTGGCCCTCAAGGTTGCGGCCGATGATGGCATAACCGTCCTCGTTATTTGCGTGACCGATGCCTGGTTGCCAGCTCGTCGATAAGGGGCGCCAGTTATCCAGATTCTGGGCGTTGACAGCCATCAAGTCATCGAAGGTCGCCAATTCAAGAAACACACCTCGTTCGGCGGCAGCGGTGATACTCTTAATAATGACGCGCGTAATGAGTTCCGTGGGACCGATCGGGATGTCTACGCGCGAAAGAAATCTGTCGACCGTCCGAGTAACTAAGTTCATTGCTAGCTTCTCCTATCTCTGAAGTGGAGAAAGCTAAGTTTATCTACTTTAATAGCGGTATGAAACTTGGAATCTTGGCTAATTCCGCTTGACGGTAACTGTCGGTTGAGGGGACAGTTGATTAACAAAAATTGGTGGTTAACCATCTAGGGCGGGAATGTTTTGGCGGGTATTGAACATAAAGAATTTCGGCTGAAGCCCAGAAGCGCGACAGAAGTTGATGTCAGCGTTGGTAAGCGACTACGTGCACGGCGGGAAATGCTGGGTATGAGCCAACAGGACTTGGCCGACAGGTGCCATATTTCTCCTCAGCAAGTTCATAAGTACGAAACGGGCATCAGTAGTATCCGCACCTCTCGGATCGTGCAATTCGGCTACATTCTCGATGTCCCATCTGCTTACTTCCTTGATGGCGTCGGATTGGTCGAGAACTACCCGGATGATATGATCGAAATGTTTTCAGACCGGACGATTGCTGAGATTGTTCGACTGCTTGCGAAGATGGACGATGAAACGGTCAAGCGCGGGATGCTCGAAATGGCGCGCGCGTACCATGCTGTTCGTACAGAAGCGGATGATGCCAGCGTTGATGATCCTCCTGCCCGACGATCTGCCATCCGGTAAGGGGGTAACTGAGCTGCTTCGAGTGCTTTGAACTGGTTCTTCATCGTCATTGTTTGGATGCAGGTCGCAACCCGCATTGCTCTGCGTCGTGGGCATGGGAGCGCTAACTGATGCTAGCAGCAGAATTAAGCTTCTAGACCGAGCTGGGCTAGGTTATCGTCGATGTCGGAAAGCGTGACATGCAGAATAAATCTTCGGCGGTGATGCAGCGGCGTAGCGAGCCGCATGATAGCCTGGATGACTTTCCGACGCCGCCTTGGGCAACACGCGCTCTATTGGGACGTTTAGAACTGAGCGGTCGGGTTTGTCGTGAACCAACAGCTAATCGTGGGCATATGGTGCGTGTGCTGGCGGAGGCTTTTGACAACGTAGAAGCCAGCGACGTGCACGATTATGGCTGTGGATACCCCATCAATGATTATCTCTTCGGACCTGACCCGGATGGCGTTGATTGGACGATCTTCAATTCACCGTTTCGGCTAGCTGAGCAGTTTATTTCCCGCGCTTTGAGAACCAGCCGGGTTGGCGTTGCTGCTATTGTGCGTTCAGCTTTCCTGGAAGGTATTGGGCGCTATCAGAATTTGTTTTCTGAACAGCCCCCCAGCTTAATCCTGCAATTTACCGAACGTGTCGTCATGCACAAAGGTCGGTTGAGCAAGGACGGTTCAACGGCAACGGCTTATTGCTGGCTGGTGTGGCAGCAGGGACGTGATGGTCTGCCTCAGTTTGATTGGATACCGCCCTGTCGCCGACGCTTAGAGCGGCTGGAGGACTATGAATAGGGAGCGGTGGTTGGCAACAGCCGTCGTCGCTTTGTAGCATGGCTTGGTCTGCTGCCGCTCTATGACCCTGGTCGGAGCGTCAGGATTCGAACCTGCGACCCCCTCGTCCCGAACGACGGAGAGTCCCGGTTTGACCCCATGAAATAGGGGGTTTTGCGTGAAGCTAGGGACCAGAAACTAGTTATTTTTGGTTTGTTTCTGTGCCGCCCCTTGCCATGAACCGACGCACATCTACGTTCGTGTCGCCGTCTTCAAGCATGTCACAGTCTACTGCTTTCATGTGGCTGACGTTAAGAGGATAATTTTGGCAGACGGTCGGGCGTGTCTCGTATATCCGGCGATCATAAATGTCTTGGCCGCGACGCTTGCGGACGAACGGACATCGAGCTATCTCGTCGCCTGTTGTCGGGCTGATCCAGAGATCCAGCAACGGAGCTTCGACATATTGTAAGATGTCCCACCGTTCCTGAAGATACCATCGCCCGACGTCCTCGACGGTTGCTAACATAGTCAGCATGAAGTGAGGATTGGTGCAGCATCGGCCGCATTGTGTGCAAGCTTTCATAAGTTTCGTTTTGCCTTCGCTGCGTTTTTTTGAAAATCGGGGCTGTGGTGGCCGTAGGTTTCTCGCACCATGTCTTCGCTCATCCCGACAAACCCGGAAACTTCCCATGTGCTAGCGCCGGCCTGGAGCAGCCAGGTGGTGCAGGTATGGCGCAGAACGTGAGGGACAACGGTTTTGTCCAAGCCGGCCCGGTCTCTGATTGCAGGCCAGGCGCGCCGCATCTTCTCAATCGACTTGCCGTGGTAGTGGCAGACGTCGATCAGATGCAATCCGATCTTTTCATCCATCTTCCGCCACCGGCGCAAGTGCGGCATGAGTCTATCCGGAAACCGGGCCGGTGGCCGCTTCTTTGTCGTGTCGGTTTCGTCGGATCCGCGCCGGTACACAACGCCTGCCTCCAAATCAAACCAGCCAGCGTCCAAACTTGGCACCCAGCGAAGCCGGAGAGCGGCTTTTGAGCGTGTTCCGGTATATATGGCTATCAGAATGAATCTGCGGGCGTGTGGGGTTCTGCGGGCCGCCCAGAGCAGTCGGGCTGCTTCGGACCTTGTAAGCCATCTCTGACGGCTGGGCCCCTTGGCCGGAAGCGTGACAGCAGGCACCGCGTCGAGCGGTCCATATTCTCGGTGATAGTATTTGATGGCAGACCGGAACATATCCAGGTCGCGGCGGGCGGTTTGATCGCTCACACCCTGGCTGCAGCGCCATTCCACATACTGGCGGCACGTCTGGCCCTGGACATCTGCTAAGCTCTTATCGCCCCACCATTCATTGACATTACCAGCGAGATAAAGCGTGTGATCAAGCGAGCGCGTGGTCGGGGCATGCTCGCGGCAGTAGATATTCAGAACATCAGCGCAGCTTATGCGTGCAAGTTTGCTTTCCCGGCTGGGCGGTGCCCATTTTTGGGCGATGTATTGCGCGAGGAATTTTTCAGCGCCTTGAATGTCGCTCTCGCTGCATCCTGTGCTTGTGTCTTTGCCGTTGTGCCTGACAAGCCAGACGTTGGCGCGCTTGCCTTTTCGCTTTCTGAGGTAGAGCCGTGGGCCTTTGCTTGGACGTGGCATCGCGATTGCATCGCCTGCAAATCAGAGACTGTCACGAGCTTGCTTGCACCGATTTGCTTATAGGACAAGTGTCCGCGCTTGATCTCTGTGGGACAGCTTGGCGGGTGTAACGCCGGCGCCAGGCAGCTTTGCAGCTTCGGCAAGGATATACAACCTAAGATCATCAATCATTGGCTAATTCCCCCAAGCATTTGGAAATGGATTCGTTTGCCTGCTTTGCTTCCATGCCTGTTTGTGCTCTTGTATTTCTCGCCGTTTGCGCTCAATTAAAGCGTGATCTTCAGGCGTGCGAGCAAAAGCCTTCAAAAGCTCATCCGAGAGAAACTCATCTACTACCCAACCGTCACCCGTGAACCGTTTGAGCATCGTGGTCGTGTGACAGACCTGATAACCGGTGGGCGCTTAGTTCATGACATCGACTTTCCTCCGCTCAACGCTGATAACGACCGGGTCATGCTGTGCGGCAACCCCGATCTGCTGGCCGACATGAAGCCAATTCTAGAGGAGCGTGGTTGCTTGGAAGGCTCGAATATCCGCCCTGCCGAATACATTATCGAAAAAGCGTTTGTAGAGCGCTAAAGGCAAGGTAGAATTGCTCAACTACCATGGCGATCTATGAGAAGTCGGTTTGTAGGAAAGCCCGATTTTAAAGCGTAAGTGTTATCCTGCTGCTGATCTTCGCAGACCAGAGGTTGCTGCCTCATTCTACACCGGCCTAATTTGCTTTAGGCCAATACTTGAAGTGTTGACTGTGAGCTTGTCGAGACCGCTTGTCAGTCAACATCAGACACTAGTTCTGCACTTACTTCTCATTGTCCAGGCTGACGGGAGCTATCCGCAGATTTTGGTGATGCGAGACTTTAGGCGGCGGTTTGGGTTTCATCTTTGACGATGGGCATGACCTCATCTCCGTCGGCGAATGTGAT
>NZGY01000048.1 GCA_002689605.1 Filomicrobium sp. | reverse complement strand
GACGGATGTCCTCAGCCGCATCGCCGATCACAAGATCAATCAGATCGACGAGTTGTTGCCTTGGCGATATGCTCAGCAGAGCTAGGCTCGGACGCTCACGACTTTTTCACGACCATCGTCGTCTCTTACTTAGCGGGTGCGTTGATAGTGCTGGTCGGGATCGGCTTAGCGCTGAAGCTCACCTAATTAGTCCAAGTAAATATAGAGGGTGTTAGATATACCGCTCGTCACGCTCTCGCCGGCTGTCATCGACCATATCGAACAGGCTCTCGGTCATATCATCGACAGCNTCGATTACTGCGATATTAGCAGCGTANGCTGCCTGAGCCTGGATCAGCGTTGTTGCCTCACGTACCAGATCCACACCATTTCCAGCTGAAGCANTATTGTTGGTCACAGGACGAACTTCTGTGCGCACGCCACCGCCATTGGCGAGGCTGGACTGCTCAACACGCTGAGGGACGTAGTCTTACGATGACGCGTTCGCGATATTCTTAGCAGCCACTTCAACACGAAGCGCTTCAGCAGCCATACCTGAACGCGCTGTTTCAAACGCAGAACGCAACACAACCCTACTCCTTCAANCTTATTCAACATACATTAGCGTTCAGACCCTAATGGCTGATGAAAATTCTCCCCATAAATCTAATGCATAAGCATCTGATTGCGTTGCAAATCGCACTTTGCGACATGCAATTGTTTGTGCCGAAATGCAAATTGAACAGGGGTTGGCGAAACGTAGATCGGTAGCAAATGACGCTCGGATGCAAAATTTTTTGCCCGCGTTCGCAGGGGCCAGCCAAACGTCGAAAATGGCAAATGAAGTCCTAACAAGTTCGACTCGACGACAAGCATCGTGCAGTTCCCTGCCGGTCCCTGCGATCGGGGCTCCAACTCGAGCTGATTGGCAACTCTAGTCGAGCTCAAACTTGTCTTTATAATCGACCGCCAATGCGGAGTCTTGATCCCCTTTGCGCAGGATACAATTGNAGACGACAAGCGTTTCCATTTCACACCCCATGAAACAACGGAACGCGTCTTCAGGTGTGTTTACAATCGGCTCGCCGCGAACGTTGANGCTTGTATTCACCAACACAGAACAGCCGGTTTGCTCTTTGAATGCCGACAGCAATGCGTGATACCGGGGATTGGTCTCCTTGTGCACCGTTTGCACCCGGGCAGAATAGTCAACGTGCGTGATCGCAGGGATATCTGATCGCGGAACGTTGAGCTTCTCGATACCGAACAACTCGCTCTCGGCATCGCTCATCTGACGCCGTCGTTGCTCTGCGACATCCGCCATGATCAGCATATACGGACTTTCCCGATCAAGCTCAAAGTAGGACGAAACATCCTCGGCCAAAACAGATGGCGCAAATGGCCGGAAGCTCTCGCGATACTTGATCTTCAGGTTGAGATTCTTCTGCATTTCCGGATTGCGTGGATCGCCTAGTATCGAACGTCCTCCGAGTGCACGCGGCCCAAATTCCATACGCCCTTGGAACCAGCCGACAGCATCGCCTTTGTCCAGACTTGCTACTGTCTGATCGACAAGTTCCTCAAACGGCAACACATCGAAGACCGCACCCGCATCTCGCAGACGCTGCTCGATCTCGTGGTCCTCAAAGGCTGGACCNAGGTAAGAGCCCTGCATCGCATCGCCATTGCCAGACACCGCTCTTGGTTGACCGAGATGCTGATAGTACGCAGCCAATGCCGCACCAAGCGCCCCGCCAGCATCACCGGCGGCAGGCTGCACCCAGACGTTTTTGAACTGTCCGTCCCGCAGAACTTTACCATTGGCAACGTAGTTCAATGCAACGCCACCGGCGAGGCAAAGATTCGGGATCTCATATGTCTCGGCAAGGTTGCGCGTGATGCGCAACATAATCTCTTCAGTAACAGCTTGAACCG
This sequence comes from Filomicrobium sp., assembly GCA_002689605.1. Taxonomy (GTDB): domain Bacteria; phylum Pseudomonadota; class Alphaproteobacteria; order Rhizobiales; family Hyphomicrobiaceae; genus Tectiglobus. The sequence goes on along the minus strand of NZGY01000048.1, from coordinate 15,959 downwards.
ACGCCGCAAGATCCATTTCGCGCTGCTCCAGCAGCTTTTCAGGCTTGCGTGGAGGCGCACCAAAANGATCGTGGAACTTCTTGGTCGTCATTGTCAGGCCGGTCATATAATTGAAGTAGCTCTGATCCAACCAGAAGCTTCCGTCCGGCTTCAAATCCACGATGTGTTCAAGGATGAGGTCTTTGTGCTTTGGCTCTCCGTAAGGCGCCAATCCCATGACCTTGTATTCACCCGAGTTCACCTTGAACCCGGTGTAGTAGGCAAAGGCTGAGTAAAGCAGACCAAGGGAATGCGGCCAGTTGATCTCGCGCACCGTTTTCAGTGTATTTCCACGTCCGATCGCAACNGAAGCCGTCGACCACTCCCCGACGCCATCAAGTGTCAGGACAACTGCCTCATCGAATGGTGAAGGGAAAAACGCTGACGCTGCNTGGCTTTGATGGTGTTCTGCGAACAGCATCTTGCCTTCTATGCTTTCTCCACCACTCTCAGATAGCGGCTTCAATGACTTGATCAGGTTAGATTTCTGAAACAGCTTCTCTTTGATCCAGACGGGCATCGCNACTCGGAACGACTCAAATCCCAGTGGCGCGTTGCCAAGGTAGGTTTCAAGTAAACGCTCGAACTTCAGAAGCGGCTTCTCAAAGAAGACAATCTGGTCGACCTCATCGAGACCAAGATTGGCTTCACCCAGGCAGTAGCGGATCGCNTGTTCAGGGAAACCAGGATCATGNTTCTTACGTGTGAAGCGCTCTTCCTGGGCAGCAGCGACAATCGCATCATCTTCGATCNGCGCAGCAGCGCTGTCATGGTAGAAGGCNGAAATTCCAAGAACCCGCATATCTGCCTCTTCGCGTTCGTCCNTAATGCCCAGTCCGNCTTACAGCGGACACCGACTAGAAGACGGTGTAAATGAATGGNGCGATGGCAGAACCTTGCGCNAGGACGAGCGCGCCACCGATAAGCACCAACACAGCAATGATCGGAGACAGCCACCACTNCTTGCGTGCACTCATGTAACGCATCAGTTCTTTGGTCAGACTCAGCACAATGAAACGCCTTTCAACACTCTGGAACTCAACTGGGTTTGCGCAACACGCCGACTGTGATTGCGACGGCCCTCTTAAAACTGATTCTGCATACTGGAATTCACGTCGTCCGAACGCTCGACCCAGTAGGTCTCACGATCCGGTCGTCGCTTACTGCGCATCGGATCATAGCGCATCCGCATCAATAGACCGGCTGGNACAATCGTTACGATGAACAGAATGAACATCACAATGGGACTGACGATCTTGTTCAGCAGCATACCGANCTTGAACCAGACGATATTGAGCGGTCGGAGAACTCGTGGCGCTGCGAAACTAACGGTGAAAAAACCGATACTCGCCACAACGGCCGGCATCCAAACGGTTGCATTGCCTCGCCATAACAGAGCGACAATCAATGCAACGGTGCCAAACACCCAACCAACGGAGCGATCAGAAGGTAATGGGATATCTTCCGNTGTAGAAAAGCTCTCNTGTAAATCACTTGCCATTTGAACCAACTTGAAACGCNATACCGGACAACAGTGGATGCACGATCAAACGCCGTGCCAACTTGATCCGGCCGAACCTCTAGTCGGGACTAAAGCAAATTGCTTATCAACGAGTGACGACCAGCATCTCTCAACGCGCAAAGTCGCGTATCAGCAAACACAAAGCCAATGCTTGATACAGTTTGGATCACTGCTCCATCATGCGTGGCATAATCTCGACGAAGTTGCAGGGTCTGTGGCGATTGTCAAGCTGCCACTTGAGGATCTCATTCCATGCATCTTTGCACGCACCTGGGGAACCTGGGACGCAGAAGATATAGGTCCCATTCGCAGCCCCGGCACAAGCCCGCGACTGCACAGTCGANGTTTTGATCTTCTGATATGAGATCATGTGAAAAACAATCGAGAAGCCATCAATGTGTTTCTCGAAAAGTGGCTGCAGAGCCTCAGGTGTTACATCGCGCCCGGTAAAACCTGTCCCACCAGTGGTGATCACTACGTCGATTTCAGGGTCCGCAATCCAACCGGAAACCTTACCTCGAAGCTGGGCAATGTTATCAGGNACGATTGCCCGGTCGGCCAATTCGTGACCAGCCTCCTGCAAGAGATTTGCAAGAGTTGAACCTGACTTNTCATCATCCANAGTTCGCGTATCTGACACNGTCAGNACAGCAATCCGGACTGGCAGAAACGGCCGTGCCTCATCAATCTTTGACATGCTCAATCTCCACTCANCGGAATTGCACCAACTGCTCTGCGTATATGGATGTCACCGCATCGACCANCAACCATCAANTTTGCTAGCGACAAACCCAATTACTCGAGTCTGAAACCTTTGGCCTTCACAAAGGCACCAAACGTTTCCCGTTCAGGCTTGGCGTACTGCCGCGCCTTGTCTTCGGACCAGGTATATGGATCTGCTTCGCCGAACTCTTCTGGTGAACGCTGCCCGCCCATCGGCTGCACCTCATGGCGTCGGGCATCATAGCCATCNACTTTTTCCTTGATGCCCGCTTCACTGAACGTGTTCACATGAACCGTAGCCGAAAGCGGCAACCGCAGACTGATGGGCTTGTTACCATCAGGCCAGCCACACCCGAGCCCGGCAACCGCAAAGACATGATCAGGCAATCCTAGGATTTCACCTACTCTCACAGACTCATTGCGTATGGCACTAATCGGACAACAGCTCAGTCCAACCGACTCAGCAGCAGTGATGAATGCCTGCATGGCAATCCCGGCATCAACGGCGGAGTTGAAGAATGCGTCCAGGTGATCGTTGACAAATGGTCTGTCGCGCCATTCATGGATCTGACGTTGACGGCGGTTGTTGCCACAGAAAACGAGCAGCTCTGGCGCATTCGGAATCCATGCCTGGCCTGGAATACAGGCTTGCAGCTTCTCCCGTTGTGCAGGATCTTTTACGATAATAATATCACGCTGCTGCATGTCGCTCTTGGCAGGTGACGTCAAAGCAACGGCCGCGAGCATCTGAAGCAGCTCAAGGCTGACCGGCTTATCAATATAACGACGATCCGATTTACGGGCAGCCATGCGCTCAAGTCCTGAGAGATCATCCAGTTTCTCAGGCGGCGTCGCAACTTCCTCGCCGAAGCGGTGCTTCAGGCTCGNTTTCAATTCATCCATCGCCATAGCCTACAAAGCTCCCTTGCTCAGTCACCCAGTTGAACTGTCTAGCTGCGCTCTGATCGCCAGCAAGTCCCGCCAAGCCAGGCGCTTAGCAGCTGGCGTTCGAAGNAAGTAGGCCGGATGCAACGTCGGCATCACTTTGACAGTTANGCCATTGCCAGCATCAAAATTTCCCCACTTGCCCCGCGTTCGCATGATCCCCTGTTCGGTGTTGAGGATCGCCTTTGCCGCGGGGCCGCCAACAGTGACAATAATCTCAGGCTTCACGAGTTGTATCTGACGCTCAAGGAATGGNCGGCAAACCAGAACCTCATGCGGTGTGGGTGTTCGGTTACCTGGTGGCCGCCAGTAGACGACATTTGTGATATGCGCCGAAGTGTCATCGATGGCAATCGCAGCCAGCATCTTGTCCAGCAGCTGCCCGGCTCGGCCAACAAAAGGGGTACCCGATCGATCTTCATCACGGCCGGGCGCCTCGCCAATCANCATAACCCGGGCCTGCTCAGCACCGCGAAAGAAGCAAGTGCTCTTGGCCGTTACCTTCAGTGCACATCCTTCAAACTGCTCAAGAGCAGCTTGCAAAGCAGTCANATCGGCAGNAACGCCAGCGGCNTCGCGCGCGTCCGACATCGCGGCATNTGGAGAAACAGCAGTTGCNGGCCGTACAACCGGAGGCTGGGCGATATTTAGCGGAGGAGGTGTCGGTGGTGTNNGCCTGTCCGCCGAAACATCCTGCCCAGTTGCANGCGGTCGCTGAGAAGNCTGCGGCANGGCAGTNCGAGGCNCATTGCGGGGAACGGCAACCGGAGCCACATCACCACGCGCGAGCCAGTCAGCCGAGACATCGCTGACGGCGTCACCAACACCCATCGCGCGATACCAATCCAGCATAGCCAAAACATGCTGTTGCGCCTGAAAGCTGTCATTCTGCTCTTGCATCCAANCAGTTTATCCCAACCCACGTCTAGATTCACGGTTTCTCTTTGTCATATCCAGGATCAAACGTGTATCTTCGCCACTCTCCCCTTGACGCCCGCAAATNCCCGCGGGTTAATCCGGCAAANGTCAATCTGAAGGAAAGCATGCGATGTCCGAGAACGGGGCCGATTTGCCCGAACGCGAGGCAATGGAATTCGATGTCGTTATCGTTGGTGGCGGNCCNTCCGGCCTGTCAGCAGCTATCCGNCTNATGCAGCTGGCNAANGAGGCGGAGAAAGAGCTCTCGGTCGTTGTTCTGGAAAAAGGCTCCGAAGTNGGTGCCCATATCCTATCAGGTGCTGTTATCGATCCGATTGGCCTGGATTCTCTTATCCCGGNTTGGAGAGAAAAGGACGCCCCCATATCGACCCCGGTCACTGAGGATAAGTTTCTTTATCTCGGCCCCGCTGGCGATATGACCCTGCCGAACTTCTTAATGCCGCCATTGATGAACAACCATGGCAACTACATCGTGAGTTTAGGCGACGTGGTTCGCTGGCTTGGTGAGCAGGCTGAGGCCCTTGGCGTAGAAGTTTATCCTGGGTTTGCTGCCAGCGAAGTGCTGTACGATGAGAACGGAGCGGTCTACGGTGTTGCAACCGGCGACATGGGCGTCGGTCGCGAAGGCGAGCAGAAAGACAGCTANACGCGNGGCATGGAGTTGCACGGGAAGTATGTGCTNTTNGGCGAGGGNGCCCGNGGTTCACTCTCTAAANAGCTCATAAAAAAGTTCGAGTTGGACAAAAACAGCGAACCGCAAAAGTTCGGTATTGGCCTCAAAGAACTCTGGCAGNTCGCACCCGAAAAGCATCGTCCCGGTCTGGTCCAGCACAGCTTCGGCTGGCCGCTTAACAACTCAACTGGCGGTGGCTCATTCCTTTACCACTACGGCGACAATCTCGTTGCAGTCGGTTTCGTTGTACATCTCAACTACCAGAACCCTTACCTGTCGCCATACGAGGAGTTCCAGCGCTACAAGACCCATCCGGCCATCCGCNACACCTTTGAAGGGGGCAAACGGATCGCGTACGGCGCACGNGCTATTACCGAGGGCGGCTGGCAGTCTTTGCCGGAACTGACTTTCCCAGGTGGTGTCCTGCTNGGTTGTGCCGCTGGTATGGTNAATGTTCCACGCATTAAAGGCAGTCACAATGCCATCTTGTCCGGTGTGCATGCAGCTGAAGCTGCATTCGAAGCCATTGGCGATGACCGCCGTCAGGACAAACTGGAAGCTTATAGCGACGCAGTCCGCAACGGCCCGATCGCCAAAGACCTCAAAAAGGTTCGCAACGCCAAGCCACTGTGGTCGAAGTTCGGGACAGCCATCGGCATTGGTCTCGGCGGCATAGATATGTGGTTGAATACAATTATTCCAGGAATCGGCCTCGGTTACACTGTCAAGCACGGCAAAGCAGATCACGCCACACTGACGCGCGCAGTCCAGTCCGAGAAGATTGAGTATCCACGCGCAGACGGTGTCTTGACCTTTGATCGGCTGACCAACGTCTCGTTCTCCGCAACAAACCACGAGGAAGATCAACCGATCCACTTGACGCTCAAGGATCCTGATATTCCGATCAAAACCAATCTGCCAGAATGGGCAGAGCCAGCCCAACGCTACTGTCCTGCCGGTGTCTACGAAGTTCTGGAAGACGACGATGGAAATCCCAAATTCCAGATCAACGCGCAGAACTGCGTGCACTGCAAAACCTGCGATATCAAAGACCCAAGCCAGAACATCAACTGGGTATGTCCTGAAGGATCTGGCGGACCGAACTATTCTGGCATGTAACACCCGCCAGTATCGAACTCGAACAATTGGAGTTGGCCATGGACGAATTTGACGAACGTCTCATTCGGGTCATCGGCCAGCCAGTCCGTCGCACAGAGGACCAACGTCTGATCACTGGACGCGGTCAGTTCAGCGATGATGTCCATATCGAAAACCAGGTCTACATGACGGTTGTTCGCTCAACTGTTCCTCACGGCCGCCTTGTTGCAATTGATATCGACGCCGCATGCTCGTCGCCTGGAGTAATGGCTGTCCTTACCGCAAAGGATGTCATCGCAGATAACCTGCAACCCATACCGCACAATCCACTTCCAAAGACCAAATATGACCTCAAACTTACCGGACCGAATGGCAGCAAGGTATTCATAGGCGATCACTATCCACTCGCCGTCGATAAGGTCAGGTTCGTAGGTGAAGCGATCGCCGTTGTCATTGCTGAGACTAAGCAGCAGGCATTGGATGCCGCTGAACTCGTTTCTCCCGACATTGAAGAAATGCCGTCCGTCGCCAATGCAAGAGATGCGATGCAATCAGGCGCTCCTATTGTCTGGGATGATGTCCCGAACAATGTGCTAGTCGACACAGAATTCGGCGACAAGCAAGCGACAGATGACGCATTTGCACGCGCGGATTATATCGTCAGCACAGGTTTTCATATCGACCGCGTCACAGGCGTTCCACTAGAACCGCGTGCCGCAGTGGGGTACTTTGACCAACATACCAGCCAGTATTCGCTGTTTGCCGGAAGTGGTGGTGCTGTCCGCCAAAAGGCCGAGTTGCTACAAGTTCTCGGCATCCAACCTGACCGGCTGCGTGTCGTGTCAAAAGACGTTGGCGGCAACTTCGGAACGCGCAACCGTGTTTATCCCGAATTCGCGTTGGTACTCTGGGCCGCACGTAGAGCTGGGCGCCCGGTCAAGTACACCGCAACTCGCCTCGAAGCCTTTCTCTCCGACTATCAAGGTCGCGATCTCTATACCGAGGTGGAACTCGCCCTCGACAATGAGGGTCGTATCCTGGCGATGCGTGCAACAAATACCAGCAACGTTGGCTCGCACTGCGTTTCGCTATCGCCATTGGGAAAGGGCTCGGGTCTGATTACCGGCTCTTATGATATTCCTGTGGCACATCTTCGATCACGCGCCGTCTTCACGAATACGGTTCCAACCCAGGCCTATCGAAGTTCCGGACGCCCGGAAGTCACTTTGGCAATCGAACGGGTTATGGAAAAAGCTGCCCGTCAACTCGGGATGGACTCGATCGAGCTACGCCGACGCAATCTCGTCCGTGACCATCAAATGCCATACTGCAACGCAGTCGGAATGCGCTACGACAGCGGAACCTACGAAAGCAACCTCGACGCTGCCCTGCGTCTCGTGGATTGGGACGGCTACGATGCCCGCGCCCAAGACGCAGCCCATAGTGGCCTGCTTCTCGGTCGCGGCGTCGGCAACTATGTCGAGTCCTCAATCGGATCTCCGAAAGAGCGCGCTGAGTTTACGGTCCAGGCAGATGGTCGGATAACATTTGTGATTGGAACACAACCAAGCGGCCAAGGACATGAGACCAGCTTTGCGCAAGTTGCGGCCGACCTCCTGGGTACGCCTATCGAGGCTTTTGAAGCTATCATTGGCGATACTGACCAGGTCACCGTCGGCGGAGGTTCTCATTCCGGACGCTCTTTGCGCCATGCCGCAACCGTGATGTCCAAGGCTGCCAAGACACTCATTCAAAAGGCTAGGTCTGTTGCTTCAGAGCTGTGGAACGTGTCCGAGGATCAGATCGAGTTCAATGGCGAACGCCTCGTCGCTGCCGATTCAGACTACACAGCGAGTCTTCTAGAACTCGGCAAAGCTCTAGCTGCAGCGGGTAGAGACCCGACGATAGAACTGCATGCTGTAGCCGACAACGAAATGCACGAACCCGTTTTCCCCAACGGATGTGCCGCGTGTGAAGTTACAGTTGACCCAAAGACCGGCCAAGTCGAAATCACCCGCTACGTGGCAATCGACGATGTCGGACGTTGCATCAATCCAATGATTGTACACGGGCAGACCCACGGCGGAATTGCCCAAGGGGTTGGTCAGGCATTGCTCGAAAGCTGTTTGATTGATAGCGACTCTGGCCAGCCTCTTGCCGGCTCATTCATGGACTACGCAATGCCACGTGCAGACACGTTTCCCTTTTTCAAGAGTGAGATCGTCGAAGTTCTTTCACCAACCAATCCACTTGGCATCAAGGCCGGCGGAGAAGGTGGCACCACGCCTGCCCTTGCGGTCATCGTGAACGCCGTCTGCCACGCCTTACGCGACCACGGCGTTCACGACATCGAGATGCCATTGACGCCATACCGTGTTTGGCAGGCAATCCAGGATGCACAGGACGCCAAGTCAAGCGAGAGGAAATCTCCATGATACCCGTCAAGCTCATCGCCTTTCCAGGCGCTCCGAACTTGCCAATCTTTGCCGCCGAAGAAAATGACTACTTCAAGGAGGCCGGCATAGGCCTCCAAATGGAGACGACACCGAACTCTGCCTATCAGATTCAGAACTTGGTCCATGGCACGTTCGACATCGCGGGCACCGCCTTTGACAATGTTGTCGCATATCAGGAAGGCCAGGGCGTTGCTGAGTTGGATCGCGAACCGGACCTGTTTGCTTTCATGGGAGCGACCCAGATTGAACTCGCCTTTGTTGTTGCACCAGACATTGCGACCTTCGACGATCTGAAAGGCCAAACGATCGCGCTTGATGCGCTAACAACCGGCTTTGCATTTGTGCTCTATGAAATGCTGGAGAAAGCCGGCCTCTCGAGTGACGATTATACAATGGTTCCGGTCGGCGCCACGCCACAACGCTGGGAGTCGGTCAAGACTGGTGAGCATATCGGCACCATTACAATCGAGCCGTTCACCAGCATCGCCAAGGCTAACGGGTTTAAGGTCCTGCAATCCAGCTCCGACATCCTAAGCGCCTATCAAGGCGGATCATTTGCGGCTAGTCGGGCTTGGGCGGCGGCAAATCCCGATGCTCTCAAAGGTTTTATCCGTGGCTACCTAAAGGGGCTCGACTGGACACTCGATCCGGCCAACCGGGACGCAGGGGCAACCCTCCTCCAAAAGCGTATGCCGCAGATTCAACCGCGCGCAATTAATGCCGTTATGGCAAGCCTTCTGTCTCCGCTCTCCGGCCTGACACCAGGTGCCAGCATCATAGATGAAGGTGTCACAACAGTGCTGCGGCTACGTTCGCAGTTTGGATCTGGGGCATCTCCGCTGACCGAACCAGATCGATATATCGACCTGCAGTACCTGCAGAATGTTAGCATCTGAGTTCCAACGGCCGAGCTGGGCCACAACCCAAAGATTTTGCACGAGTAGTTTTCCACGCTCAAACATCAGTGAAGCAGCCACCCGATCAGACCAAGCCGTATCAAAGTTATATTGGAGCCTTCCATTCAACTGATGTGCCGGATGGTCTAGGTTCATGAGCTCCATAAAGTTATCAACTACCTCAGCAGTTTCACTATCACTCAAGGCGTGCTCGCTGGCCGTCGCTTTAGCCCTATCGGAAAATACCATCCAAGCCAACGAGAGCCAGCTACCAAACTGCCCGACTGTGAAACCTGCTCAGCGGCACAATTGCTTCGGCTCCGCAAAGCTCAGCCATGGCGCATTCTACAGTGGGGAATGGCAAGACAATACACGACATGGCCAGGGCAAGTTTCGCTACCCAAACGGAGCGACATATGAAGGCGAATGGCGGCGAGGACGCCGCCACGGGAAGGGCTTCTATGTCTATGAAGACGGGGCAACCTACAACGGCGACTGGGTCTGGGGATTGCGCCATGGCCGGGGCGATTACAAATACCGAAGTGGAGCAACCTATAAGGGTGGTTATAAGCACGACCGCAAGGACGGACACGGAAAGTACGTTTATTCAGATGGTTCAATCTATGCCGGCAAATGGAAGCAAAACAGACGGCACGGGATAGGCAAATACACATTTGCGGACGGCTCTGTTTACGAGGGCAACTTCTTTGCAGGTCGCATGCATGGTCTGGGCCGGCAAACGTATACCGATGGCAGCTATTATGATGGCGGATGGCACCACGGAACCCGCCAGGGTCGCAGCGTCTATCGATACGCCGACGGTAGTCGATACGAGGGCGGCTTCATAAATGGCCGCTACCACGGCTATGGTGTCAGGTATGCGCCGGACGGCGCAATCATGTCTTCGGGACAATGGGAAGCCGACAGATTAATCAAGAAGTTCGTCGACCTTTAGGCTTCGGGTCTAGAGCAAGATCTTTCCGGATGGAATCACCGTTCGACTAACTCACTTTATTGGCCGGAACGTGAATCTTGCTCGACTAAATAAGTTTAGAGCCCGATAAATCTAAACCGTCACGATCATATTATGCCGACTGTGCAACACTATCCCTTACGGAACCGCGCTTAGTAGCGCCGTATCTACCTTGCAATGCAGCCCATGGAATGGTTTGACTATTGCAGCGCTGAAACTCATCAAAACCGTCATAACAACAAGTAGATTTGCGCGCTCAAAACGATAATGCAGACGCGATGCAGAAGGGGCAGGAAACATGAGAAATATCGAGCACCTGGTAGGGGGCAGTGCGTGGTCGGGCAAATCCGAGCAAACAGCTGATGTATTCAATCCGGCGCTTGGCAAACCAATCGCAAAGGTCCGCCTCGCAACTGAAGCTGATATCAATCACGTCATCGAAGTCGCCCGCTCAGCTCAGCCAGCTTGGGGACGAACTCCGCCTGCCAAGCGTGCAGCCGTGATGTTTGCATTTCGCGATCTCATGAACAAGCATGTCGACGAACTCGCCGAGATGCTCTCTCAGGAGCATGGCAAAACCCTCGCTGACGCCAAAGGTGAACTGGCGCGTGGCATCGAAGTGATAGAGTTTGCCTGCGGAATACCGCAATTGCTGAAGGGCGAATACAACGAGCAGGTTGCGGCCGACATAGATAGCTTTGCTATTCGTCAACCGCTCGGCATCGTGGCTGGCATCACCCCCTTCAACTTCCCCGCCATGGTACCGCTGTGGATGTATCCGGTATCGATTGCGTGCGGCAACGCTTTTGTCTTGAAGCCATCTGAACGCGATCCCTCGGTGGCCATTCGTATCGGCGAACTACTTCACGATGCTGGCCTACCGGCAGGCATATTCAATGTGGTCAACGGCGATAAGGTTGCTGTCGACTGTCTGCTCGACCACCCTCACATCGATGCCATTAGCTTTGTAGGGTCGACCGCGATTGGCGAGTACATTTACACGCGCGGAACAGCCAGCGGAAAACGCGTTCAGGCGCTGTGCGGAGCTAAGAACCATCTCGTTGTCATGCCGGACGCAGACATGGAACAGGTCGCTGACGCCCTCATTGGCTCGGCCTACGGGTCAGCAGGCGAACGTTGCATGGCTGTGTCAGTTGCAGTCCCAGTCGGTCAGAAAACAGCTGACAGTCTCGTCGAGATTCTCAAACCGCGCGTCGAAAGCCTCAAGGTTGCACCCTATAACGATCCGACTTCGGAAATGGGCCCAGTGATCACCAAGCAAAGCTATGATCGCATCCATGGCCTCATTGATGAAGGCAAGAAAGCCGGTGCCAATCTCGTCGTCGACGGTCGCGGTATGAAACTTCAGGGCTACGAAGACGGCTACTTCCTCGGCGCCTGTCTGTTTGACAACGTTACAACTGACATGTCGATCTACAAGCAGGAAATCTTTGGCCCAGTCCTTTCAGTGGTTCGCGCAGANCAATACGAAGAAGCCGTCGGCATGATCAACGATCATGAGTATGGAAACGGTGCNGCAATTTTCACACGTGACGGAGANGCAGCCCGTGATTTCTTTAGCAGGGTCAAGATCGGNATGGTCGGNNTCAATGTTCCAATCCCAGTTCCCGTNGCCTACCACTCTTTCGGNGGGTGGAAGCGTTCTTTNTTNGGCGATCATTACGTGCACGGTATGGAAGGTGTGCGCTTNAACACCCGTCTCAAAACCATGACGACNCGCTGGCCAAGCGGGATCAAGGAAGGCGCGGTTTTCAACTTCCATTCAGGCCACGACACCNAAGCTTAATTGAAGCTGAGCAACGCNCAGAAGCCTCGCAAGCTTTATTGTGAGGCTGCATCAATAAGGACGAATGCGATCCGGCAGGGTTGGTTCGAACGATTAGACCAAACGTGGTTGGTAGCGCGTTGAACGCAGACATCACCGGCTCGCATCAGCGTCTCTTCTTCATCTAAGACCAGATATATTTCGCCGGCCACAATGATGGCGAAATCAACCGTATCTGTCTTATGCATGAATGGATGCTGCGAAGCGTTGTTATCGCGACCCTCACCGCTCGAGGCTAACGCGTCTGCTGCCCCCATGTCACCGAAGGCCTTGGCAGCATCCTCAATACTGATCTTGTCCAGGTAATCAGCCTCTGGAGGAAACTCGACAATTCGAAAATTGATACCGTTGGCGCCCGGCGCAAGCGGCATGCCGACATACGCTGCATCCTCCGGCTCCGAGGATACCGGCATCTGATCTGTCATCCACAGATTGTTAATGACAACTCCAGGCCGATGAGGCGATNTCTTCACATGCGGTGTGGCTTTGTCCTGGATAATTACTGACCGCCCGTTGTTGTTATGTCCGGTAACAACACGTCTGATCGGAGTTCCACTCATACGATGCCCTCAAAAAGTTACGGCATGACTCAGTCGGAGCGAGCCAACTGAAGTCATACTTTGCCGACATGAGCTTGAAGTGGAGCGGCAGGTCACACAAGATATNNTGGGCAANTATCGAGTGCTTGAACATGGAAGGCTTACTGCAGTTCAGGGCCATTCCGACATTCAATTCATAACCAGCTATCGACTGTTCTGTCAGTAATACNGCGATAATCAAACGTGGTAGGGCTAGCGCTTCCAATCCAGCAGCAGCTTCACTGAAACGGTTTCAGTCGTCCAAACCGGTGCGGTTACGTTTTGAACCATTTCAACAGTCTGACGCTTTANTTCCTGCCCTTTGAGGCCCACCAGAACAACATAACCCGGCGCATCGCTCGCCTGCCCTGGCATCGCAAAAATCTGCTGCTTCCGGTNGACGATCAGCGCATTGCGCTTATCGGGGCTATCAAAGCGACGATACTCCTGTGTTTCGCCTGCTGTGAGCAGCGCCGCGAACATGACCAAGCAGGCCACGCCGACAAGCGCGCTTCCGAGTATGGACGCCTTTTGCATACTAGCCTCCACCTAATGCCTTGAAACTCAGNCCATTTTGGTGATCAGAGCGCCGTGATTANAATCCGCCACGGCGGCAGTCTCAGAATGACGCATGGTATGGAACATTGTGTCGCATGCNTCACTACCTAATTAGCCAATCATCAGATCAACAATTTGAGCAACGTTCGTGACCTCTTCCAGTGCCTCTACCTGCTCAATCAAACTATCAACTTGCTGAGCTGAAAGGGGACACTTGCCAAGCGAGCAGTTGGTTTTGAACTTCGCTAATGCTGCATCGCGTGTCATCGGTCGATCGGGAGCGCCGTAAACCGCGTCGAGGCTAATGCTGTGCTCGGTTTGGTCTTTGAGCACAACGCGAACGCTGACGGGTGTCAGCGCATTGGGATCACCCACATCATGAATCTCGATCACCGCATTCTCGGCAATCGTCCGAATGCGCACGTCCTGATAAACCGCTGACTGGAAGTCATCAAAACCAATATTGCCCTTCACCAGCACACAAGCAGCAGCAAATGCCGCGCACAATCGTGCATAATTGATTTCCATGTCAGTCTTGAAAGGGCGACCGACCAAGTGATGAACCAACGGCGGGACACGTGCTTCGACACGCTCTACATCTTCAGATCTGAAACCGTGTTGGCGCTTAAGTTCCAGACACCCATCTACGACTCCGTGCGTTGCTCGCCCTGATGGAAACGGTTTGTGGGCAACCTCTTCTATTCGCCAAATTCTGCCGAGCGTATCAGCCGCCGCCGAAGGATCGCCGCTCGTTTCGAAAAGACCGAAGTATCCGAACGGACCTTCCAGTATGTTTTTCGGCCCATCGAAGCCNGCCTCCGACATATCGGCTGCGACGACAGCATTACGCGCATTAAAGCCCATCTGCATAGCCAGCAACATGGATCCTTCNGTGTGAGCCTGCATTGTTCCGCACAACTGGCCATANGCGATCGATAAGGCGTTGACCATCCGAACCTCATCGAGCCCCATCAGTTTGGCAACAGCGGCCGCAGCTCCAAATCCACCCACATTTGCAGGTCGGAAGAAACGCAATCCGGAATGTGCTGCTACTCCGAGGTTACTCGCAACATCGACACCCAGGATCACAGCCTCAATGAGCTGCTTTCCAGTGATGCCCCCAACGCGCTCAGCATGTGCAAGCGCCCCCGGCAGTACGGCTGACAGAACGTGCGCCACGGCTTCTTCATGAACACAGTCGAACTCACTGTTGTGTATCTGATAGGCATTGCACAAGGCAGCTGATGAGGCAGGCAATCGCGTTCCCAAAGACCATACCCGAGCCTCGGCATTGCTCCCACTTCGGGCGTGCAAGGCGGTAAGTTCGTCTGCCTTGGGACCAGAGCTGCCGACAACTCCGACACCGATTGTATCAAGTATAAGTGTCTTGGCTCTCAGGATCGCCGGTTCGGGAATATCATCGAATTCAGTAACAACGACATGTCGCGCAAACGATGCAATGGGATCCATAAACGCCTCCGATCCGCTCTGAATTAAACACGGTACACACGTGCTGCAGTGTCATGAAACAAAGCAGCTCGCTCTGAAGCCGAAAAATCCGACGTCATCCGCTTGAAAGAATTCCAGAGCACCGTGTAATCGCAGCTCAACTTATCGACCGGGAAGTTNGATTCAAACATGCAGCGCTCAACNCCAAACTTCTCGATCATGTATTCGAAATACCTGCGTGTCGCAGTGGCCAGCTCCACGCTGGTGGGAGGTTTCGGTCGATCTTCCCAATGATAACCGTTGATATCCATGTTGAGACCGCCAAGCTTGGCCATGACATTGGGNCAGGTGGCGAGTGCATCGACCTTCTTTTTCCAGTCCTCAAATACCTCATCGGATTTTCCGGCATACGCCCCAATGCCAATCGGCCCGCCAAAATGATCCAGGATGATCGTTGTATCTGGAAATGCCTTGGCCAGATCCGTGGCATCTGGAATTTGCTCATGGCAGCACCAGACCTCAAACGTCATGTCTCGCGGCGCAAGATGCTTGAAACCTGATCTAAAATCGTCACGCAGTAACAAGGATTGCGGGGGATTTGTACGGTGATTTCGGACAACATCGCTCTCATGCCAGAGCGCACCCAACCGAATCCCGCGAAAACGGCCGTTNGCTGCTTCAATATGAGCATCCAGAACATCGCCCGCCTCATCGCCAATTTTCAGGTCAACAGTACCAATAATNCCGNCACCAATCTTTGTTTTCCCATACTGACCGGACTCCGCCATGGCAGCTATGCCAACGACGAATTCCGTTTCACCAACTGCGCGGAAAGGTTCCGGCCCTTCGGAGCGGAACATTGTTCCACACTCGATAAACACTGTGGAAACAATGTTGTGCCCGCCCGCCAGATCCTCAATCATCTCATCGAGCATATAGCGCGGCTGTACCGCTCCATGGCGCTTGTCCCATAGATGATGGTGAGGATCACAGATCGGAAGCTCAGGTTCGAGAGCCTCTTCAACCACACCTTGTAGCCAATCGTGATTGCTTGAGCGCGCGACCATGGGTGACATTTTCCAAAAAGGGGATGAAAATGAAGCCAATTATCTCGCATGGAACTGCGAAAAAGTCCTAATCACACCGCGGATGGATAGAGATGAGATTGTCCATCAACTCATAGAAGAGCTTGCACAGCAGCCTGCGAAACAACACCAATGCGTTGCGCGAACTGCACAACCCGCCGATTTCCGAAGCCTAGACG
>NZGY01000047.1 GCA_002689605.1 Filomicrobium sp. | reverse complement strand
GGTAGCGGTGTGCAAGGATCATCCAGAGATAATGGTTGTCGACCAAGCGCGTCACAACCTTCACGTAACATTCCAGTTTCGAGAAGCGCTTTAGGAGGGCATTGCCGTAGCGGCGGCCAATCCAAAAACGGACGGCATCGCCCAGGAAGCTTGCAATCCAACATATCGCGATGAGCGATGGAAATGATAACGCGCCCGCGGAAGCAGCGAAGCCGGCAAACAACGTAATTAAAAGGCTGTGGGAGGCTGCATAGGCGAAAACGATGGAGTAGATCATGTCGCCATGCTGACGCACGATTTCCAGAAATGATGTTAGATCCGTTGGGATGGGCACTCTTATTCGTCCGTTTCACTAGTTGCGAATTGGCTGGATTCGGTTCCGAGGAACCTCGCATCGATTGGTAACCCAGATAAAGGCGCTGCGTTCGCTCTCCAACGTGGCATGACGTCGGTCAGTTGGGATCAATGGAGCGGTGTGCATATTTTGAATTCCGGACGTGGCCTTGCCGGGCGTCGACCTACTTGTTTCGCCATTATCGATATAGCTCGATCGCAGATTTCTAACCCGACTAATTCGCATAAAATTCAAGGTAAATGGCAGATCTCTCCGAGTGGATAATTGAATCAAATTTTCTGATTTTGCCAGCTTTATATTGGGCAAATTTGAGGTAATTGCAGTCGCCTCATTGAACCGTAACTTCAAATGCGTGCGCTATCTTCCATCCCAAGCTGTCCTATCAACGTTGGTTGGACAGGCTGTGGGGAGGCCCGCAGCGGCTTAGTTTAGGTGGACCCGTGCTGACAATGTGTCGGTTGACGCGGCGCGAGATGTCATACGGGTTCCGGGGTGGTTAAACGCGTGCTGACCAAGCCGCTTGGGCTTGGTTATCGAAAGTTTGATAAGATGAGATACCTTATCCCGTTGGCTCTTGGGGTTATAACTGCCATGCCGGCAGCAGCGAGTGAACTGACTGACACTCAAAAGACCGGCATGTATCGACACGGCAACTGGATGTGGAGCATAGAGAACTGCGAAGGGGTCGCGCGGAATAAGCGCTACTGGTTCCATCTGAACGAGGGTGGGGAGTTTCAGAGCTTTTCACAAATCTCGGCCAATCTGGACGGTTATTATTTCAAGCGAGGCTGGCAATATATGCAGCAAAAAGCTGCGATATCCGGCCATCTTCAAGCGTGTACTTATGCCAAAACCAAGTGGCCGGGTATGCTTTGGAGTAAGAAAGACGGCTGATGGTTGCCGGATCTAATATGTCTTGCCTATGAGCCAAGCCTGGGCAAATCAGGATCCTCGAGCCGTCGCGCGGTAAGGTTTTGAGCTCGCAAGGCTTCCTACACCGCTACTTTCGCGGACTTTGGGCCATCAGTGAGTCTGCATTTTGGCTGCGGTTTCAAGTGCGGCCCGCTAATGAGCCAAATAAAGCTTACTATACAACTTGATCGATGCGATTTACGCCCCACGTGCCAGCCGCAGTCAGATTTTATCCCGCCGCATTTTCAGTCGGCTAATTGCTAACCTTCAGTTAACCCTTGGTACCTAAGAAAATCTCCGGCCGATGCCTTGACATTGAGCAATGCTAAGACTACACCTACGGAATTCCGTTAGCACTCACCGAAAGTGAGTGCTAACGGANNTNGGCACCATATAACATGAACTCAAACNAGCCCATCAAGGAGCAGGACTTCATGAAGTTTCGTCCTCTGCACGACCGCGTGGTCGTTGAGCGCGTCGACAGCGANACAAAGTCTGCAGGCGGCATCATCATTCCTGATACCGCAGCAGAAAAACCGCAAGAAGGCAAAGTCGTAGCATGTGGCCCAGGTGCNCGCGGCGACGACAACGAACTTGTGCCGCTTGACGTCAAAGCTGGCGACCGTGTCCTTTTCGGCAAGTGGTCCGGCACGGAAGTTAAGATCGACGGTAAAGATCTCCTCATNATGAAGGAGAGCGACATCATGGGTGTTGTTGAAGGCTAAGTCCCTTCCAGCGCCTTTTTTGTATCAACTCACACGAACCTTAGGAGATAGGCCAAAATGGCTGCCAAGGACGTCAAATTTTCCGGCGATGCCCGCGATCGCATGATGCGTGGTGTCGACACCCTCGCGAATGCTGTGAAGGTTACACTCGGNCCGAAAGGCCGCAACGTTGTNATCGATAAGTCCTTCGGTGCTCCACGCACTACAAAGGACGGCGTTACCGTTGCTAAGGAAATCGAACTTGAAGACAAGTTCGAGAANATGGGCGCACAGATGGTGCGTGAAGTTGCTTCCAAGACCAACGATGTTGCTGGTGACGGCACCACAACAGCGACGGTTCTGGCTCAGGCAATTGTTCGCGAAGGCCTNAAGTCTGTTGCTGCCGGCATGAACCCAATGGATCTCAAGCGTGGCATNGACAAGGCGACTGCTCAGGTTGTTGCTGAAATCGAAAAGCGCTCCAAGAAGGTGAAGAACTCTGACGAGATCGCTCANGTCGGCACCATTTCTTCTAACGGCGAACGTGAAATCGGCGATATGATCGCTGAAGCCATGCAGAAGGTTGGCAATGAAGGCGTTATNACTGTTGAGGAAGCCAAGAGCCTCGACACTGAGCTTGACGTTGTTGAAGGCATGCAGTTTGACCGCGGCTACCTCTCACCATACTTCATCACCAACCCAGACAAAATGGTTGTTGAGCTAGAAGATCCATACATCCTGATCCACGAGAAGAAGCTCTCTAACCTGCAGGCTATGCTGCCGGTTCTTGAGAAGGTCGTGCAGACAGGCAAGCCTCTCCTGATCATCGCTGAAGATGTTGAAGGTGAAGCGCTGGCAACTCTCGTTGTCAACAANCTGCGTGGTGGCCTCAAGGTTGCTGCCGTTAAGGCTCCAGGCTTCGGCGACCGTCGTAAGGCAATGCTGGAAGACATNGCGATCCTTTGCGAAGGTCAGACTATTTCTGAAGACCTCGGCATNAAGCTGGAAAACGTNGACATGTCCATGCTGGGCCGCGCAAAGCGCGTGTCCATCACGAAGGACGACACAACCATCGTTGATGGCTCCGGCAAGAAGAAGGACATCGAGGCACGCGTTGGTCAGATCCGCGCGCAAATCGAGGAAACCACTTCTGACTANGACCGTGAGAAGCTGCAGGAGCGTCTTGCTAAGCTTGCTGGCGGTGTTGCTGTTCTTAAGGTCGGTGGCGCAACCGAAGTNGAAGTGAAAGAGCGTAAGGATCGCGTTGATGACGCGCTAAACGCTACACGCGCNGCTGTCGAAGAAGGCATCGTCGCAGGTGGTGGTACTNCGCTACTTAAGGCCAGTGCAACTATCGACGTCGAAGGCGACAACGAAGATCAGGACGCAGGNATTGCCATCGTACAAAAGGCACTGCAGGCTCCGATCCGTCAGATCGCCGAGAATGCCGGTGTTGAAGGCTCGATCGTTTGCGGCAAGGTCCTTGAGACCCGCGGCAACGCATTNGGTTACGATGCGCAGAACGATGAGTACGGTGACATGTTCGAAAAGGGCATCATCGANCCNGCNAAGGTTGTGCGNACAGCCCTGCAGGATGCAGCCTCAATTGCTGGTCTGCTGATCACNACTGAAGCTGGTGTTGCAGAAAGCCCGAAGAAGGATAACGGCGCCGGCGGTATGCCCGGTGGCGGAATGCCAGACATGGGCGGCATGGGCGGCATGATGTAATCATCCGCTCTGGCTAAAGCCTGAGACTTCTGGACCGCTCGCGGGAGACCGCGGGCGGTTTTCTTTTGTAGTCTTCGACAGAGTAATAGTGAAATCAGTTTGGCCTAGAGCCCGATCGTTTCAGATGGAAGCGCTTGGCGCATCCATCTGAAGCGTGAATCGGTCTCTAAACTTATTGAGTCGAACAAGATTCACGTTCCGGCCAACAAAGTGAGCACGTCGAACGGTGATTCCATCCGGGAACGATCTTGTTCTAGGTCCTGGCCCAATGTCCGAATACCAGGTTGACGGCCCCGAAAGTCCATTTCTGGCGATCGGCATTCGCGTCCTGATAAAAAAATAATGTAGATGGCTGCCAATAGGACGACGAGCGAGCTCATAACCCGCATCGTCTTTTCTATCGTCCATCCAGATCCTGAAGCGATGCCAGGCGAGACTGGCAGATTGTACTTCTTGCTGGGCTTTGGATCTTCATCGCTGTGCTTTGGCAGGTAGGCCTTGCTCTTGGCCTCAGTTCGTAAACGATAATGACAGTCTTCAGTCTTGATCGCCCGATGGTTGCTCCGCGTGTTCGAATTGCGACTAGGACTTAAGTAGTTCACGGATAGCAGCGTCAGAGTTCCAAGTAGTAAGAGGGTCCCTATCCATGAATCGAGGCCGATTGACTGCAGAATAGTTGTCGGCGAAACTGGCATAGCGCGCTCCGTTTGAGCGATGGGGCAGCGCTTCAGTATAGTTGGGTGTTACGGGGCGGGAATTGAGGCCGGGTCGTGCTTCGACCGCTCTGATTGGCCGGGAAACCTAGCTTGTTGTAGCAGCCTTTGACTTCAGCTTTGGTCTAGTCAGCCCAATGCAAGAACAACTACGAATTAGCAGAGCATTTGGCGTCATTTGCTGACCTGCAAGCAAGCTTCGCGAAGCCATAAGACTCAATTATGTTCAGCAGAGATCCTATTTCTTGCCGACTCATTCAAGACTGAACAAGGCCATTAACACACCGATCATAGTTCACGGCGCTGAATTCACCTTACACGAAGAAGGTTGCAAAAGTGAAAATGAGCAGCCTCTGAGTGTGAAATGGTAACACTCTGAAAAGGTGAATGAAAATGGCAATTTCGGAACACACAACATTGGCATCTAACCAGAACGATGATGGGCTTGCGCTTGAGGATCACGCTGTTGGAAATCCTACTGAAAGTAGCTCGGAGACAGTCTCTATCTCCCCCGGATCCGGGACCTGGGAAATATCTAGCGGTGTCATCTCAGGCACCCCGCTCTACCAACCGTCCGAAGATCGCGCAACATCATCACTGGTTGGTGAACCATCGGATGACGTGTCTGACGATGATGTCTCAGGCGCACCGAAGTTACCAACGTCGAATGATCGCCTAACGGCAGGGCTCATCCCCGATGTTACGGATGATAGCCAGGACGATGGAGGCATTACTGTTCCACAACCTCCGCCACAGGACGTAGATCTCATTGGTGTTCCGGGTGACGATGAGGAAGACACAGATGACGACAGCGGTACCATTACTGTCCCACAACCTTCGCCACAGGATGTCGAGATAATTGTAACACCCGGTGATCCAGATTGCGGTAACGACAACAGCGGCTTCGTCCAGCCAGTTATCGAAGATATTGTTGGCACACGATTCAACGATCGCCTCAACGGGACTGGCAATGACGATGTCATCTACGGTCGTGGAGGAGACGATGAAATCTATGGATCAGATGGACGTGACACCATTTACGGCAACACCGGAGATGATGAGATCCAAGGCGCCTATGGAGATGACTGGTTGTATGGTAGTGAAGGAGAAGATTTCGTTCTCGGCGGCGATGGTGATGACGAGCTCTACGGCAATGCCGGTAACGATGAGCTGTTCAGCGGCCAGGGTGATGATACCCTGTATGGTGGCGCGGGCGATGATGTCTTTTACACACCATTTGGGACCGATCACAACACTATTTACGGAGGCGCCGGCTCTGACACGATCGATTTCCTATGGCTCAACAAAGATGTCGACATTGACCTGTCGGAGGACAAAGCGGCGGTCGACGGCACAGACGTTGCCACAATGACGAGTATCGAGAATATTTTCACTGGCGGAGGCGATGATGTCATCATGGGCAGTCAGCAAGATA
This sequence comes from Filomicrobium sp., assembly GCA_002689605.1. GTDB lineage: Bacteria > Pseudomonadota > Alphaproteobacteria > Rhizobiales > Hyphomicrobiaceae > Tectiglobus. The sequence goes on along the minus strand of NZGY01000047.1, from coordinate 3,511 downwards.
ACGCAATATTCGGAGGCGCTGGTGATGACTGGATCCGTGGCAAGGCGGGGGCTGATACGTTGACCCGTAGTGTAGGCGCTCACACATTTTACTGGCAGCACGGCGATATTGTGGACAGTTGCGGCGTCCACCTTGGTCTCGATATCATTACCGACTTTGATGCTACTGAAGATACATTGGACTTTGGCAGCCTTATAAACATGGGCGCATGTGACGACATCACCGACTATGTCAGCCTCGAAGAGACTGATGATGGCACGATGGTCTCCGTCGATCTCGGTGGAGTTCAGCAGGTCGCATTGCTAGAGGACGTCTTTGAGCTGGACATGAAGTCACTCTATGAAGGGGATACTCTACTCGCACGATCTGCGGGCTGCTTGCCCGCCCGATCTGATAGGCGCGGGCAGTCTTCCTTGGATCATTATTGTGCGATCAGCTGGAATACTCAGTCGATTCCGACCTCGTACAGAGGGATAACTGATGCGCTTCATTGGCCGTCTTTTCATGTTGTTGGTCGCCGCTGTTGTTGTGTTGGCTCTGGTGGCTTTTGCTCTGCCGCGAGAGATCACCGTATCGCGGTCAATTACGATCAATGCTCCGGCGAGCAAGATTTTCCCGCTCGTCAATGATCTGCGGAAACATAGTTGGTCACCATGGGTGCAACTCGATCCCAACGCCAAGTTTGCCTACAGCGGTCCAGCGCAGGGCAAAGGGCAGAAGGTCAATTGGCAGAGCGATCGCGATGATGTTGGCACCGGCTCGCAGACGATTACCGCCAGCGAAACAAATAAGCTGATTGAAACGGCACTCGACTTCGGAAAACACGGCACGGCGACTGCGGGTTTTGACTTGGAAGAGGGTGGCAATAAGACCAACGTGACGTGGCGTTTCAAGACCGATGCCGGCAATAACCCGGTGATGCGATGGATGGGCTTGATGTTTGATACGTGGATTGGTGAGAACTATGAGAAGGGTCTTGCCAACTTGAAAGAGCTTGCAGAAAAAGGATGAGCTAAGCTCATCCTTATGATTTCGAGCTTTACCTACTCCACGCCTTCAATGATGCGCAAGTCGCGGGTGACGCCACCTCCGAGTGCCTTGAGTGCCTCTTTGTATTCTGGCGTTTCGTGGGCTGCGATTGCTTGATCAAGAGAGTCGAATTCAATCACGGTCGTTCGCTGTACTTTACCTGCCTCGAAGGCCTTTGCGGCCACGCCACGGGTTAGAAAACGCCCACCAGAAGCTGTTACAGCAGGACCTGCAATTTTTGCGTAGGCCGCAAGTTTTTCCTCATCGTGGATCTCGTGGTAGGCGCTTACCCAATAAGCTTTCGGCATGTTTCTCTCCTCTGGTGGTGTTTGAGGTCGTAAGCACTGGAACAAGATCGTTCCGGATGGCATCACCGTTCGACTTGCTCACTTTGTTGGCAGGAACGTGCCTCTTGTTCTACACGGGCGCCTTGTCCATTGATATCGGAGACGCAGACTTGAGCACCTTCGCTCGCATATAATTCTGCAATGCCTTTTCCGAAACCGGATGCTGCGCCGGTTATGATCGCGACTTTGTCTTTGATCTTCATGGGTTATGACTCCAGTGACAATCCATGTTGTAGCACGGGGCGACTAGCCGGATGCTAGGTGTGGGGTAGTTCCATGGACTTGATGATCTTTGCGCGATGATCGCTGGCTTTGTAAGTGCCCAGTATATTGAGCTCCGACGAAAAGAATGACAATTCTTCAAGCGCTAGGCGGACTGGACGCTCCGACGGATGTCCTTCGATGTCGGCATAAAACATGGTTGCCGTGAAAGCTCCGCCGATCTGATAACTTTCCAGCTTGGTCATGTTGACGCCATTGGTCGCGAAGCCACCCATGGCCTTATAAAGTGCTGCAGGGACATTGCGCACGCGGAAGATAAAAGTTGTAACGCATGGACCTTCATCAGGCTCGGCGTCCTCAGGTTGACCTGAGAGCACAACGAATCGGGTTGTGTTATGTTCCTCGTCTTCGACATTTTCTGCCAGGATATCGAGATCGTATATGTCGGCGGCGAGACGCGGTGATAGTGCGGCCTTGGTATTATCTTTCCACTCGCTGACCTGTCGCGCAGCACCGGCCGTATCGCCGGAAACGTAGGCCGTTGCTCCCAGTTCTCTAATAATCTTTCGGCATTGTCCCAAGGCATGAACATGGCTGTAGATATCAGTGATGTCGCTCTTCTGGGCGCCGCGCGGGGCAACAAGCTGGAGGTGAATCGGTAAAAAGTGCTCGCCGACGATGTACAATTCCGCTTGAGGCAGAAGATGATGGACATCAGCGACCCGTCCCGCGAGCGTGTTCTCGATCGGGATCATGGCATATTTGGCTCTGCCGTTCTTCACTTCCCCGACCGCATCCTCGAACGTCGGGCAAGGAATTGGTTCAAGATCCGGATAGGCTTCAGCACATGCTACGTGTGAGTTTGCGCCATCTTCGCCTTGATACGCAATCTTGTTTGGAACGGAGTTTTTCGTCGACATTGGTTCTCTTTTCCAAAGCGCCTCGGGCCGGTTTGGCCTTGTTCGCTCTTGGATATCTGCTGGTTGGTTATCGGTTGTTATTACGGTTGAGCCGCAGTTAGGGTTGTCGGACAGTCAGGGTGAAAGGATCTCCCTGGCACGCTCCAAGTCCGCCGGAGTATCGACACCGAGTGGAACGGTGTCAACAATTCCAACATCAATGCGCATACCATCTTCAAGTGCTCGTAATTGCTCGAGTTTCTCTCTTTGTTCAAGCGGTGACGGCCTGAGACTTACAAACCGCTCGAGTGCGGTCCGGCGGTAAGCATAAATGCCTATGTGATGGTACATCGGTCCATCGCCATGGGGGGCGGGCGCGCGTGTGAAGTAAAGTGCGCGAAGCGTAGAAGGTGCAGCCATGCCCTGTGGCGTACCGACAACTTTGACGATGTGCGGAGCATTCCGCTCTTCTTCAACTTTGATTTCAGCAGCGATCGTAGCAATGTGCGTAGCTGGATCGCTTAGTGGTGCGATGCACTCTGTTACAAGCCGGGGCTCAAGCGTTGGTAGATCTCCCTGCAAGTTGACTACGATATCGGCGTTGATATCGGGGTCGATTTTACTGACAGCCTCGAATACCCGGTCAGAGCCAGACATATGATCTTCGCGGGTTATGACGGCTTCACCACCAGAGGATTTGATCGCATCAGCAATTTCCTGCGTGTCAGTTGCAACGACCACGCGCCCCGCCTCCGCAGCCATTGCCTGTCGCCAGCAATGCACAATCATGGGTTCGCCATGGATATCGGCCATCGGTTTATTAGGCAGGCGTGTTGCCTTCATTCGAGACGGTATGACAATGATTGTCGGCACGGATAACATCCTAGAAAATGGTCAGATATTGCTGTTGTTCTACATGGACCAACTTTGGGATCGGTGACAATAGGTCTCGGCAAAGTGCTCGGAAAAGTCAGTTTGCCTGAGTTGCAGCTGGCCTGCGAGGAACTATAATTT
>NZGY01000046.1 GCA_002689605.1 Filomicrobium sp. | reverse complement strand
TGAGCCTTCATGGTATCCTCGCTAGTGACGAACCGTCAGTCAGCAAGGTCTCACAACATTTAGGCAGAACAAAGCCTTGATAAACGCTCTAAAGGCTGAGTAACGCTGATTGGTAGGGAATTTTCTGGAATTATTCGCAAATACCTACAATTGGAAATACCGACTTAACGTGAACTTTGCGGCTTGCTGGCATCATCCAGGGCATAACTTGCTCTGGGGTGGAAAGTCGTGAAGAAAGCATTTTTCTTCGTTCCAATTTGTTTGCTGTTGGCTGGCTGTTTTGGCGAGGCAGCTGTGCCGTCTGGTGATCCAGGCAAAAAGTTCTCTCGGAAATTTCGAGGCTACAAGTTTCATCAAGATACAATGCTTGCGTCAGGCGGTCAGGCCTATTGGGCACAAGAAGTACTATCTGGTTACCACCGTGCACGCGAGACGGACATCCCTAGTTCCATCAAAACGATTGAACAGTCGTCGTGTACGATGAGGCCGCCTGAGACGGGATCGTTTGTGGCTCATGTCCACGTTGGGCACGGACAGCAACGAGCGCCCGTTTATGAATTCAGCCGTCGTAAGGTCGGTGATAGAGCAAAGCGCCTCATAAAAAGATATGTTGCCACCAAGAAACGTAGCGCGAGTGTCAGAAGTTATCGCAGTTCTGACGGGTTGCGGCTTATCAACGTGGCTGTGGCAAAGTCTGATCAGCCAGTTCATCTTGTGGTGACTTCACAGGCGGGTGTGCTTTGGAACATTCAGAAGTCGGATACAGCCAAGATATCTGGCATCTCAGTCATTGGTCCAAATGGAGCCGGACTTGCCAATGTGCCTCATGGCACAACCGTGCAAGGATTGTTTGGTCGGTTCCTGAGTAGTTGCAAGGTGTTGCCGGCCCGGATGCCCAAGGAGCACTGGGGTTTCATTCGGTACGCTGGTGAAAGGCCACGCCGCTCCACACAGAAACTCGTGAATGAGAACTATGCGCGTGCCGCCACCTACGCCGGTTGGCTCATGGGGACGTTTCGTCTTGTTGATCCGGCTGCTGTCATTGATCCCTTGGCGGTCAGCAATATTTTGATTGGCGAAGTGGAACCCGGCCACGGCAATCGGATTGTCTATCGTTCTATCAAAGATGCGACCGTGCACGTTTTGCGGAACGATTATGTATTTGCGGCTAATCGATCTGGATATAGCGAACGCATGACGCAACTCATCACCGATGCTGCGGAACGCGCGATTGGCGGAAAGTTGGATACACTGCTGAGGGGATCATAACGTTGTCAGACATAGTCAAAATTGTCGGTGCGGTTGCAGGCATGCTTGCTTCATGCTTCTTTCTCTATACGAACTTCATGGTTTACCAGCATGCCTCGAATGTTGTTGGCGTGATCAATCCCAGTGATCCGCTGGGTGGCTCACTCAACGTTGTTGACAACCGCCATGAGAAAACAGACGCTTGAAGTACGGTTATCTGGCGATGGCCAACTACGATAGTCTTGACGCCAGCCGCTCCGTTAGTTTCTCAACATATGTCAGTTTGCGCTCACTACTGAAATCAGGTGAGGCTCCGCCTGATCGGGACTACCGGCAGGTGTTCGCTCAAGCTCGTGCGATTGAATATGCGAACCAGGAATGCGAAATCATCCAGCAATATTTTGCGCGCAAATGTTCAGTTCGACAGGCTAAAGCCCGCTTGGAGAAGGATGGTAAGACTGTTCGTATCAATGCTCATCTGAGCTTCGTGCAGGCCGGTGCTTTCGGCAATTTGACAGACACATCGGCCACCTGGTCGTTTCGGGATATCGGCACGACGATCAAGGTTCTTGATGCTGCAACCGCACGTTCGCTTCGTGCACGGGCCAAGGTCTATCGCAAGGTGATGAAGGAATGTGACTCGATTAGGAGGCGGGAAGGCAATTGTGCCATCACTCGCCTTTCGATCCACGCACGCCGCAGCCGGTCCTCGGGACTGTTGAGAATGTCCGCCCGCGCTAAGTATGCTTTTCTCAAGAAATTGCGTGGTGCCTAATATTTTGGTCGGACACTATCGCGACTGTGCTGTTGACTGGTCGGCGAATCTAGAGCCCGATCGTTTCAGATGGTAGCGCTTGGCGCATACATCTGAAACGTGAATCGGTCTCTAAACTTATCGAGTAGAGCAAGATTCACGTTCCGGCCAACAAAGTGAGCAAGTCGAACGGTGGTTCCATCCGGAACGATCTTGTTCTAAGTGACAGCCTTTTGTAAGGCTGCTCGGGCCAATAGTCGTGTAGAGTCAAGAATAGGTAGTGATGAGTTTGCCTCGTCAATGATCAGTGGGATTTCAGTGCATCCGAGGATCACTGCATCGCAACCGCGTTGTTTTAGGTCATCGATTGCAGAGCGGTAGTACTCGATTGACGTCGGCAGAAATTTGCTGTTGACCAGCTCGTCCATGATGATGCGGCCAAGTTGAACCCGTTGTTCTGCTGGCGGCAGTTCGACTTCGATGCCGTGCTGGTTTAGCTTTCCAGGATAGACGCTACTTGCCATCAGCCATGTTGTGCCCAAGAGGCCGAGCTTCATGTAGCCATGTCTGCTTGCTTCGTTCTGCACAGCATCTGCAATGTGTAGCCAAGGACGTGGAGAACGTTCTGCGACGTAGTCAAAAGCCTGATGGATCGTATTGTCGGGGCAAATCGGGAAGTCCGCTCCAACCTGTGCGAGCTTTTCAGCTGAATCCAACATCAAGTCGCCGACGCCGTTCATGTCTCCGTTGTCCAGGCAAGTTAGATACTCGGACAAGGACGGTGTGTGCATCGATATCTCTGGATGGGCATGCGGGCCCAGTAGCTCAGCCCCTTCGACGCAGATTGTGCGATAGCAAAGCGATGTCCCTTCCACAGAACAAGCAACGATTCCAATATGTTTCGTCACGAGTTGGTACCTTAAGGCAGAAGAGTTTGCATGGAGCTAGCTCTTGGCCGTTCGCCTTTTGAATTCTTCGTCGATGCGGTCGGCAAGCTCTGGAGATATGGATCCAGACGATACCATTTCATCCAACACTTCACGCGTATGTTGGCCGATCCGCGGACCTGGGTGCGTAATAGCACCTGGCGTTCGCGACAGAATTGGAAATACATTCTGCATTGCAATCTTTCCGAGATCTTCATCATCAACCCAGGTTACGCTCTCTCGCGCCTTGAACTGAGGATCTTCGAAAATCTGATCAACGGCGTAGATAGGAGCGATCGCGGCTTCAACACGCTCGAACTCGTCGAGGACTTCTTCGAGCGGGCGGGCCTTTATCCAATCAGCTACCTTGCCATCGATCTCGTCGACATTCTTACGGCGATCTGCTGGGGTTGCAAAGCGCTCGTCGTTGGCCCATTCATCGCCGCCAACCAGTGCCATCACGCGGCGTGCAATACTCGGTGCTGATGTCGAAATCGCCACCCAGCGGCCTTCCTTTGTCTGGTAAGCGTTTCGCGGGACGTTGTTGACGGATCGGTTGCCGGAGCGATTTTGGACTACGCCGAGCTGGTCATAAGTCGATGACTGTGCACCAAGCAACGAGAACAGTGGTTCGTAGAGAGAGATGTCGATGTATTGTCCTTTACCACTGCCTTTGACGTCGCGTTCGTAGATCGCAAACATTGCAGCGAAGACACCGTGATAGGCGGCAATGCCATCCGCCAGACCAATTGACGGTAGTGTCGGGGGACCATCTGCCTGACCCGTAATATGCGCAAAGCCACTCATGGACTCAGCGAGTGTGCCAAAACCTGCACGATGCTTGTACGGACCGGTCTGGCCAAATCCAGTGACACGCATCATGACGAGTCGCGGATTGATTTCGGAAAGCGTGTCCCAGCCGAGTCCCCACTTCTCGAGTGTTCCGGTTCGGAAGTTCTCGATGAAGATATCGGCGTCTTTGATCATCGCTTTTATGACTTCGGCGCCATCACGCGTTTTTAAGTCAAGCACGATAGATCGTTTGTTGCGGCCAACGACCTTCCACCACATGCCGTGGCCGTCTTTCGACAGCCCCATTCCGCGTAGAGCGTCACCTTGCGGGTGTTCGACCTTGATGACATTGGCACCAAATTCACCAAATACTGTTGCTGCCATCGGACCAGCAAGAATAGTCGCACAGTCGATGACCTTCAGGCCATCGATTGGCCCAAAGGGGGAATTTGTTTGAGACACCTGTCTCTGCCTCCTGAATTGCGAACGCTGAAGTTGAGCGTGGTGCGCTCGATCTGCGGGTTTCGGTCTAGGCTGCTACCTGTTCCGCTGTCATCGTCTCGCCGGCGATTGTTGTGCGGCGCATATCGCGCGGCTGGGTTTCGTCGTACCCGCGAGCGCGATGCATGACCTGTCGGTTGTCCCATATGACGAGATCGTATTGCGTCCACTTATGGGCGTAGACGAAGCGTCTCTCAGTGGCGAACTCGTTCAGGTTCATCAGGAAGAGTTTCGCCTCCGGCAGCGGCATATCAATAATGGCACCTGCATGGGCGGACAAATACAAGGACTTGCGGCCACTGACCGGGTGCGACCGCACCATGGCCTGACGCACCGGCTTCATCAGATCAATTTCTTCTTCATTGAATGTGAAACCAAGTTTGCCGCGCGAATAAATCTGGGAATGTTCGCAGACCATGCTCTCGACCTGCGCTTTGGTCTTGTCATCGAGCGCATCATAGGCGGCACGCATATCGGCGAATTCCGTGTTGCCGCCCTCACTGGGAATCTTCCTGCCAGATAGCAGTGAGTATTTGGCAGGAACTGCCCTGAACGAACTGTCGGAATGCCAGAGATGATTCCCCAGATTGAAATAGCGGAAGCGATCCTCGCGGTCAAAGGGCTTGTTGTTGTTATCGAGGTTCGACACGTCGTTGATCAGTTCGTTGACGCGCGTCTCTGAGCGGATATTCCCGCCCAACTTCATTTCGATGTTGCCGAAATTCTTGGAGAACGCAATCTGTTGCTCGTCCGTAATGTTCTGGTTGCGAAATACGAGCACTGCATGCTGATCCATGCCCGCTTCAATGGTGGCGACGTCTGCTGCTGATAGCGGCTCTCTGAGATCAATTCCGGAAACCTCGCCGGCGAACTCATCGTGGATTTGGCGGATTTCGGTGGCCATGGGTTTCTCCTCCTCGCGATTTCCCTGGATTGAAAGCAATCTTGCAGCCAGATGCAAGTCAGAGGTGCTCCGAATCCACCTGAGAAGGCGAAAATTCACTGGATGATGATCTGCGACCTATGATGTCTGTATCCGCTTCACGTCTGGTAGGGTGTAAGTAATGATTGTTGCGATGAGTGATGTTGCAGCTAGCATATACAATACGGTCTGCAGGCCCCAGTGGTCGGCGATCAAGCCGCCAACTGTCGGGACAGCCAGGGTGAAGGCTGTTTGTGCGCCGAATAAGACACTCACAGCGGTGCCAGACATTGAGTCATCAGCCAGATCCATCGTCCAGCTGTGGATGACTGGGCGCACGGAGAACAGCGCAAAGCCAAGAATGAATACTAAGCCAATGAATGCGGGTAATGACGTAACAAACGCGAAGCACGCAACAGCCAATGTGGTTGCAGCCAGACAGATAAGCGCTACAGGTTGGCGACCGGCTCGATCTGACCATGCACCAGCCACCGGCCCTGCAAGGATGCCGCCTGCCTGAAGCCCTGCCATGGCAAGCCCCAGCGTCACTGGGCTTACCTTTAAGACGCTTACTAGAAAGAGAGGAATAAAGACTAGCAGACCGTTCTGCGTCATCGATCGAAAACCGGCCATAAGGCATAGCGATATGATTGCTCTGTCTCGCAGAAGATTTTTGACGCCGGCGATATAAGAACTGCCGTTGCTCTTGGCACCGCTGTTGGTAGGTGCCTCGGTTGTTTCGCGCACAGAAAACACAAGAATAGCTGCAACTGCGAAGACAGGCAATGCGGAGACAACTGTACTATCCCGCCAGGTTAAGAATGTGAGGAGCGTACCGACTGCAATGGGCGCAAGCATGTCTCCAAATGTTGCTCCCAATGTGTGAATTGAGAGAGCGAAGCCTCGTGTTTTCGGGAATGCCCGTGACAAGAACGATATCGCTGCTGGGTGCCAGAGGTTATTCGTCAGGCCGATGAGAACAATCGGTAGAATTAGCCCTACGAGGCCAGCGGAAAAGCCGATGGCAATCAATGCCAGTGCACTGATGATGAGTGAAAGAGCCTGAACCAACACACGTCGGCCTGCGATATCGACGATAGCGCCGCTACCAAGATTCGCACTGAATGAAGCCGCATGGAACAGTGAGACTAGCGCGCCAGCTTGGGCGTAGCTCAGTCCCAGGTCTTTCGACAGATAGGGCAGTACTACGTAAAACGCAGCAAGAACCCAGTGGGTAGCGCCATGGCCCATTCCAACAAGAAAGGCAGGACCGCTGTCGCGCAGATTAACATGTGAAAACTGGTTGCTAAGAAAAGCCACGTGAGGGTCTTTGTTGTTCGTTTTTTGGGCGGCCCCAATGTGCTAGCTACTAGTTTCAAGGGGGCGCCGGCGAACGAGTAGTTTGTGCTCACCATCCATCACTAACTGACCATTCTGATTATGAACAGTCGCTTGTAAAGTCATCACACCTGTGGTCCGCTGGGCCTTGAGGCCGGTGATTGTAAGTGCAGGATAGACTGTGTCGTTGGCATAGATGGGGGCGAGGAAGCGAGAAGATTGTTCCGTGAATGCGATGATTGCTTTGTCAATCTGGTGAACCAGTGTTGTTGATCCTGGACAGGTCTGGATCAGGACCTGGAAGCCATGGGCAACAAGATCCCGGTGACCATTGCGCTTGCAGTATTCACGATCGTAGTGGATGGGATGGTTGTCGGCTGAAGCAGCCTGGAAAACCTGAAAGTAAGCATCTGTCATAGTGCGTGAAGGCGCGCGGAATATCTCGCCAATCTCGAAATCATCGAAATAGCGCTGAGGCATGACGTAATGCTTTGAGGGATCGAATTCTTCAGCCATTCTTCCAGCCCTTTTTACACGCTCTTGCAAGTCTGAGTTGTTTCGACTGAGAGTAGCAAGTGCATCCAGGCGGTTGGAAGCTTTATGCGACTTCTGGCACGCGTTTCATTGTAGCAGTTATCTTTGCAGTGCGCTGGCGCAGTTTTTTTCCTGTCTGGTCAAGTTCAGCTTGTGGAAGCACATCGTGGCTGGGCCAAATGCCAGTTAGGATGGAGCGTGCATATCCGTTTGCGTGACCCGACTTGCGCATAATTGCAGCCGCTGTGACGTGGTCGTACGAAAGGCGCTTGAGCGATACTTGTGCGTGTTGTTGGTCCTCGGCTGGTTCAAGTAGCGCGTACCATACGTCTGGTGTGCCGTCGTTTGCTGGGATGCCGATCACGCCGGCATTCACCCAGGTAGCACGTTTCATTCGGTTGACGAATGGTATACCGGCATGGCCTGCGAGAACCAGATCAGCATTAATCGCGCTGCTCTCTTCTTCTAAGATGGCGTGCTCTGACCCAAAGATGAAGCGGTTGGTCTGTTCCCGTCCACCGTGCAGAACGTGCACATCAAGCCCGCAGTAAGTAAATCGCAAAGACTTAGGAAGGTCTGCCATCCAGGCCTGAGATGCCGTCGAAATCTGTGACAGTGCAAACGGATACCAGGCACGCGATAGAAGATCACAAACTGAACCTTCCTCGAAACCGCAGCCGCAGTCTTTTGCGCCTTCTGCGAGCTGCTCCTCACAGTTGCCAGCAACGACGTGGATGCCCCAATCGCGAATGTTTTGCGTGGTTTCTTCTGGATTGGCTGCGTAAGCGACAACGTCACCTGTACAAATGATCTGCGAAGGGGCGATGCACAATCGCTGCGCTTCATGGTGCATTGCTTGAGTTGCTTGGAGATTGGAGTATGGACCGCCAAACACAAGGATTGGCTTTGTGTTGTCAAAATTCATGCCGGTGGCTGCGTCCTTTTTTGTCTGTGCCGCTCGGAGCCAGCATGTGGGCTTACTTCTGAATGAGTTTCAAGTCCCATTGGGTGAAAAGCTCACTTGCCAGTGCAACGCTCCGCTCTTTGATAGTCGCTGGCTTCCACTCGTCCATGGCTGAAATTTGTTTGGCCAAAGAGAGCTCCGACCCGGCCAAAATAGGCTGCTTGTCTTGGAAACTTAAGGAGCCAGCCTTTTGGTTGGATGTGAATGAAAGCACAGCGAGATTACCTAACCTGTGAACATGATTGTCAACTGCTGACTTATTTTTGAAGTCATCGAACCATCGACTGCCTTTGTCTGGTCTGCGAGGTAGCACGTGCTCAATTGTTGCGCCGTCGCCGTTGATCGGTCCTGGGTCAATGCCTTGCATGTCAGATAATCGACGTAGAACGAGCCGAGCGCATGATTTGTCGAAGAATGTCTTACTCAGTAGGTTTTCAGATGCACCCTGCACGATTTTTGTATCGATTGTCAGATCATCGATCTCTTGCACTGACTGGCCGTCTGCAACGGCTTTGGCAATTCGTAGAAATCTGCGCTCTTGCTCGATTGGGTCCGTTGTCGCAATCCGCATGACCCAAGCCAGTCCGTCGAGTTGTTTGAAGAACAATTCGGTTCCAGGGGCTGTCGGGCCTCTATGATCCAGCCAGCTCAGTGCGGCCGTCACCCATGGTTCGCGCTCTAGCCAACGCAGGNATTTCAATGACTGAGAGACCTGTTCGCCAAACTTTGTCTTGAGTGATTCAATCGGTTCAATNGACAGAATTTGGTACAATTCAGCGTTCGGCAGNAGCACTTCGTCAATGAAAGAATTGCCGCTCTCATTCAACTTGTAGAGTTCGATCAAACTCTGCTCGACAGGTTTGGATGAACGTTTGCCGTGACGCAACAACCTGATATGGCCGAGTAACTTGGTCATACGTTCGGCGCCTAGACGCGCTTGCCAAAGGTCCCAGCACTGACCAGCCTTCTCGTGGTCTTCTCGTTGCATGGCTGAGACGATCGCAATTTTGGAGCGCTCGCTGGAGTGAAAACCAAGGCCAGTTGTCTCTNCNATGGAGAGCATTTCCCAGGCTTCTTGTTCATCAGCGACGGCTTCNACGACCAAGGTACAACGATTGAGTAGAAAGTCTTTCAGTTTGAACCAAGCCGCATCGTCCTCAACTATTTCGNTCAGANTCTTACTCAGTTGGTCACGGTTCTTGAGGAAATTGCGCTCGCATTCAAGGAGCTCAAGGACATCAGCNTCGAGTTCACGCGATGTTCCTCCNTGTTCTTGCACATAAGTTGCAAAGCTGCCGGCGTAGGCGGTTTGCGGGGTGACGCGAAAGATCGCTTTGCCATCGACTTGCGCGCCAGCACTAATGAGTTGTTCAAGTTCTGCGGCAGCTTCTGTTGAAGGTGCTTTGTCGCGCAGTAGAGAGAAGAGGATTGTTAGGGTTAGCATCCGCTGCTGACCATCTATGATAGCCGCGTTTATTTCGTTANCAGGCAAGGCCAACATAACATGGCCAAGAAAATAACGATTGCGTGGTGCGGTGCTGGCTTCTGAGATGTNATGCAGTAGACGTGCAGCATTGTCTTCCTGCCATGCATAGGAACGTTGGAACCAAGGCAAATTGTAAANAATATCACCGGTAAAAAGCTGTTGGACCGTCTTGACTGAAATGTTGANATAATCGGTGGCGGACGTAGCATCTGGCAACGCAGTAGANCCTTCTAATATNGGGTTTGTAGCAGACAATGAGTTAGGCTGTCGAACGGCCAAAGTGCAGCGCTTCCGCGGCGGNTTATCTGCGAATTCGGGACCTTTGACAACTATNCTAAGGAGTNTCAAATCCCTTTTCTATGCGGCGCTTGGTGTGCGACAGAGAACATCATATTAGCGCTGACAATCGAGGATAAAAAGTGGAATTGCGAGCCAAGCTCNANTCATGTTCTTGGACGTGCTGAATCTGCAGCAAGGCTTCTCTGAGCTAACGACTGCAAACATGCTGGAGGNTTGATGAACGAACCAACCAAGACGATGATCTTCAAGATCTGTNCAGTGATTGAATGGAGAGAGGCNCAAGCGCAGGGTAGTTTCCAAGGATCAGCCGTTGATCTTGCAGATGGCTTTATTCACTTCTCGGCTGCGCACCAAGTGAAGGAGACTGCCGCTAAGCACTTTCGCGGGCAATCTGACTTAGTGCTTGTTGCCATTCCAGCAGTAGTACTTGGCGATGATCTCAAGTGGGAAGCGTCTCGCGGAGGTGACTTNTTTCCTCATCTTTATAGTGCGCTCCGGACANACCTTGCCGCATATGAAGTGCTATTGGATAGCGATGAAGAAGGTGTGCCCATCATGCCGGAACAGGTTTTTGCATGCTGAATGGTGTTTTTGATCTTGCTCGACCGATGCTGCTTGCATTCGAAGCAGAGCGTGCGCACGAAATGACGTTGCGCGCCTTGGAGCGTGGATTGCATCCTAAAAAGGTAGCCATNGAAGCAGATGAACTTGCCGTCCGTGTTATGGGCCTAGACTTTCCAAACCCTATTGGGGTTGCCGCAGGCTTCGATAAGGATGCTAGAGTATTTTCAGCCTTGCACAGAATAGGTTTTGGCTTCAGCGAGATTGGTACGGTTACGCCAAGACCACAGGCTGGTAACCNGCAACCACGAATTTTTCGCCTCATCAATGATCGTGCTGTTATCAATCGTTTGGGCTTCAACAATCAAGGTCATGACCATGCCTTTGGCAAGCTGTCAAAGCGCGCTGGCCAAGGTATCGTCGGTGTCAATATAGGCGCCAACAAAGATGCGGTTGATATGGTCGAAGACTATGTCACCGGCATTGGCAGATTTTCGGATCTCGCCGACTACTTCATGGTGAATATATCATCGCCGAACACGCCTGGCCTTCGTGACCTTCAAGCACCAAAAGTGCTTGATGATCTACTCGTTCGGGTGTTGGGAGCGCGTGATGCAATAGCGGCGCAGGAGAATGGCCGTCGGATTCCGGTGGCGGTCAAAATCGCGCCAGATGTTGCAGAAGAAGATTTGCCTGAGATCTGTGAGCGGCTTGTTGCACGACAAGTTGATGCGATTGCCGTGTCGAACACAACGCTGGCCCGGCCGTCAACTTTGGGTTCGGCCCACGAGGAAGAGGCAGGTGGACTATCGGGAGAACCACTGTTTCGCCGAGCAACTGCTATGTTGGCGAGGGTCTATAAATTAACAGGTGGAAGTGTTCCGCTCATTGGGATTGGCGGAATTAACAGCGGTGAAACTGCGCTGCAGAAAATCGAAGCCGGTGCCACGCTTATCCAGCTTTACACAGGTCTCGTCTATGAAGGTCCTGGTTTGGTAGGCCGCATGACGTCGGAACTTTTGCAAGCGACTAAGGCATCTGGTGCAAAAAACATCGGTGAACTTACCGGCAGGAAGGCAGATGAATGGGCAAACGTCTCCCTCTCCATCGACGCTTAGGTCTGCTTTATCGTTGCGGGTTTTTCGGTGCCGTGAACAACTGTCGCTCTAGGTTGGGCAATGCAAGGGCTAGCGTGATTGCCCGAACTAGAAACAGGATATGAAGCGATAGCCATAGACCGTGGTTCTGCCAGAGCGGTGCAAGCACAACCCAAGCTGCAAAATATGCGATCATGGAAACGATCATCATGTTGCGCATGACGGCAGTCGCGGTCGCGCCAATAAACACGCCGTCTAGTATGAAACACCAAATACTGGTGAGTGGAATGATAGCCGCCCAGACCAGATATGTTCTCGAAGAACTGCGGACTTCTTCACTTGTCGTCATGAAGTCAATGATCCAGGCGCCAAGCAGCCAGAGTCCTGCAGCCAAGACGACGCTGACAATGACGGCGCCTATCGTCGAAATGCGGATTGCTTCGCGAAACCTCTGCTTCTGTTGGGCGCCGACGGACTGGCCAACGAGAGTTTCAGCAGCGTACGCAAAGCCATCAATCATATAAATTGTGATCATGACCAAGTTGAATAGAACGGCGTTGGTTGCAAGCGTGACGTCACCTGACCGTGCGCCTTGAGCCACGAAAAACGTAATCGCGATTTGAACACTGAGTGTGCGAATAAAGATATCGCGAGAGACAGCGAAGACGCGTCGCAATTGCGGAATCTGCATGATCGCTTCAAGGTCGGTAAACGCGCTCCTTTGGCGTAACTCTTTTGCAGCGATCAACAGTCCTGCTGCGACTGCCGCATACTCCGCAATCAGTGCAGCAACTGCGACGCCCGGTACGGCCCATCCTAGATTCAATACGAAGATCAGTGACAGAACGATATTGATACCGTTCAAAAGCAGTTGAAGATAGAATGCAATATCAGCCCGTCCGAGCCCTATGAACCATCCCAAGAGCGCAAAATTCGCCAAGCCTGCAGGTGCCGCCCATATCCGGATCTCGATGTAGGTCGCTGCGGGTTGCGAGACACGATCTGACGCGCCCAATAGTTCAAGCGCAACTCTCGTTATAGGCGCCTGCAGCAGGATCAGTGCGGCGCCAATTATAAGAGCCATCATCAAGGCGCGTGACAGGCTTGCAGCAATTTCGCTTTGATTGCGTGCACCAGCGGCCTGGGCAGTTAGGCCGGTTGTTCCCATGCGCAGGAAGTTAAAGACGAAGTAGATGAAATTGAAGACCGTGGCCGCTAAGGCCACAGCACCTAAAAGGTGTGTCTCGCCGAGCTGACCGATAACTGTCGCATCGACAAATCCGATGAGAGGTACTGTAGCGTTAGATAGGGTAATTGGGAGCGCAATTGCCAGAACATCACGCTGGCGTAGTGGTTTTCGCTCCCAGCGGGTATCCGAAGGGGAGCTATGACCTTGGATTGTCAGCTCCTCCGCGCAATCCAGACATCAGCCGAATGATTAGCCAAATTGGAACGACGATGATTGCGCCGATGACAAAGTATCCGATCAGCCAGTCAATTGCACCAAAGCCAAGGTCGTATAACCGCTTGATCAGGATCTGCAATTTGTAGAAAACGTTGTCGGGGGTAATACCCATCGCCGACAGGACAATCCCAACAACAATGGAGAGAATGATTAATCGGATTGCAACTCCGAGAGGACTTCCACCCAACCAACGTTCCATTGCTAAGTTCCCTAAGCTGACTGTGCCTGCTTGCAATTCGGAGATGCTGTAGCATGTTCGGGAAAGGAGTGCGAGTTTAGGGCAGAATCGAGAGAAGTGCTGATTGCCGCATGACGGAAACGAAATCCAAGCGACGGAAGTCGACGCGAAAAGCGTCAACAAAGAAGCGCTCAAATGCGGTTCGTGAAGCAGATCTGCCACCCGTAATTGCTCAATGGTTTGAGCAACGTGGGTGGGCACCACGAGCGCATCAGTTGAAACTACTCGAACAGGGGAAATTGCGTCGACCAACTCTGCTGATTGCACCGACCGGTGCAGGCAAGACGCTAGCTGGTTTTCTGCCATCACTTGAAGACTTGATTGCGTCTGATGGGAGCGCTGAACGCAAAGGGGCAGGCCTTCACACACTTTATTTGTCACCGCTCAAAGCCTTGGCAGTTGATGTGGCGCGGAATCTGACGACTCCTCTGGAAGAGATGGGGCTGCAAATAAGTGTCGAAACCCGTTCGGGTGATACATCGGCTGGCAAGCGACAACGGCAGAGAAAGCGGCCACCTGACATCCTGATGACAACTCCAGAGCAACTGGCACTTCTCTTGAGTAATGAGGATGCTGGATTTCTGTTTGCGGATCTAAGAACGATCATACTGGATGAGCTCCATGCACTGACTGCAACCAAACGCGGTGATCTGCTCTCGTTGGGATTGGCACGACTACGGAAACTGGCGCCTGATGCCTTTTGCATTGGTTTATCGGCGACTGTCGCGCGGCCAAGTGAGCTTAGGTCTTATCTGGTCGACCAAGTCGAACCAGAAACAATCATGTCCATGGCGGATCTCGTTGAGGTCGCTGGTGGCGTTGAGCCTGACATAGAAATTCTTGAGACTGAAGGCGCACTGCCGTGGTCTGGCCACACCTCACGCTACGCGGTTCCTGATCTCTACGCACAGATCATGGCGCATCGACTAACCCTCCTGTTCGTCAATACCCGAAGTCAAGCAGAGCTGCTTTTTCAGGAGCTTTGGCGCAACAACGACGATAATCTGCCGATCGGGCTTCATCACGGTTCGCTCGATGCGGGACAGCGCCGGAAGGTGGAAGCTGCAATGGCAGCTGGTGCCTTGAAGGCCGTAGTCTGTACTTCGACACTGGATCTCGGCATCGATTGGGGCGATATCGATTTGGTTATCAACGTCGGGGCGCCCAAAGGCGCAAGCCGACTGATACAGCGCATTGGTCGGGCCAACCACCGCTTGGATGAACCATCAAAAGCGCTACTCGTTCCTGCGAACCGTTTCGAAGTTTTGGAGTGCAGAGCTGCGCTCGAAGCGGCACGAGACGGGACTCAGGATGCCGTTCTCAATCGCACTGGCACCTTGGATGTGCTGGCGCAGCATGTCATGTGCGTCGCTTGTTCGGGACCCTTTTATCCCGACGATCTCTATGAGGAAGTCAGGTCAGCTTCGCCCTATGCTGGTCTCCAACGCGAAGATTTTGACGGCGTCATAGAGTTTGTCAGCACCGGCGGGTACGCACTGCGCTCCTACGAGCGGTTCGCTAGGCTTAGACGCGAAGAAGGTGGTACGGTGCGACTGGCTCATCCACGACTGGCGCAGCAGCACCGTTTGAATATTGGGACGATCGTTGATGCTCCGATGATCAAGGTCCGACTGGTAGGTCGAAAGGGCAATACAAAGTTTGGTCGGCCCAAAGCACTCACCGGGGGTAAAGTTCTGGGTGAAATTGATGAGTATTTTGCTGGTGAACTCAAGCATGGAGACGCGTTTGTCTTTGCCGGGCAAGTCCTAAGATACGAGGGTTTGCGCGAAACCGAGCTGTATGTCTCGAAAGCGTTCTCCCGTGATCCGATCATCCCGAGTTACCCCGGTGGCAAGTTCCCGCTATCAACTCATCTTGCGTCTCGTGTAAGACGCATGTTGTCTGCCGGTGAAACGGGTTCAGGCCTGCCAACGCCGGTTGCAGAGTGGCTGGGTATTCAGTCCGAGCGTTCGGTTCTGCCTGCTCCCGACGAAGTGCTTGTTGAAACGTTCCCTCGTGGACAAAAGCATTATCTTGTCGCGTACCCATTTGAGGGCCGATTGGCCCATCAGACTCTTGGCATGCTGTTGACACGTCGCTTGCAGAGAGCAGGTGTGCAACCGCTTGGTTTTGTTGCCAACGACTACGCACTTTCGGTTTGGTGTGCCAAGCCTTTGAACGATTGCATAGAGCAGGGCGCCGTCAATATTGATGCGCTTTTCGAGCAGGACATGCTCGGTGATGATCTCGATTCTTGGTTAGCCGAGTCCAATCTCATGAAGCGCACGTTTCGCATGTGTGCGGTAATTGCAGGCCTTATTGAGCGCCGCCATCCGGGAAAGACCAAGTCTGGGCGCCAAATGATCGCATCCTCCGATTTGATTTTTGAGGTTTTGCAGCGGCACGATCCACACCATATCCTTCTACAGGCAGCTTGGGCGGATGCGTCTACGGGCCTATTGGATATTGGACGACTGGGTGAATTCCTTGAACGTGTTCAAGGACGAATCAGGCATGTTGCACTTGAACAGGTGTCTCCACTGTCTGTGCCGATACTTTTGGAAGTTGGTCGTGAAAGCATTCACGGCAGTACAGCTGACGAGCTACTCCGTGAAGCGTCATTGGAAATGTTGGGCGAAGGTTAGTTCGAATAAACACCTGTCGATGGTTTGAAAGTATGCTGGAACTGAAGCCAGAACGTCTCGAGCTGAGCGATTATGGATCGCAGCCAATAACAATAAGCGGAAAAGCGTTTATTGCTGACATGAGCGGTGCTCTCTACTGGCCGGCGGAGAAAATGTTGATTGTTGCCGATCTCCACCTTGGCAAAGGCACCGCCTTTGCTGCGCGTGGGACGCAAATGCTTCCGCCGTACGATACCAGAGATACGCTCTTGCGGCTGGTCAGGGGGATTGATGCCTACGATGTCAAGACTGTAGTTGCACTTGGCGATAGCTTCCATGACACAAAAAGCTTCGAGCTTATGGAAGAGGATGATCGCAAAATCCTTGCCGTTCTGCAGGATGAGCGAGACTGGATCTGGATCAACGGCAATCATGATCCGGAGATCGCTGAACAAGCAGGTGGTTCGCGAGCTGACCTTTTAGAGCTTGGCGGTCTTGTGCTCCGGCATGAACCGCGAAATGGTCCCGTGACACACGAGATTGCAGGTCATCTTCACCCGGCCGCAAAGGTGTCTCTCTACGGGCATAGTATTCGTCGTTCCTGCTTCATTGGAAATTCCCGGCGCCTGGTTATACCGGCGTTTGGATCTTACACGGGCGGCCTGAATGTGTTGGATCAGGCTTTTGCGCCGGTGTTTCGCAATGATGGGTTTTCCGTGTGGCTGCTCGGAGATGACGGCCTCTATCCTGTCGCAACGCGAAGGCTTAGTCCTGATCGCGGTTAGCTGCTGCAGCCTTATGATCGGCTCCATACAACCAAATGTGTAGCTCAGAGCCCGATCGTTTCAGATGTAAGCGCTTGGCGCATCCACCTGAAACGTGAATCGGTCTCTAAACTTATTGAGTAGAGAATGCTTCACGTTCCGGCCAACAAAGTGAGCAAGTCGAAAGGTGATTCCATCCGGAACGATCTTGCTCTAGGCGCTTAACTTCGTCGTCTGCTGAAGTACGTAGAAGCTGCCCATCCTGACCCCGCCGCGACGATCACAGCAAAAACTCCGTATAACAGCGGATAATTAATGGCAAAATTATAAAGATAGCGGCCCACACCCTCGCGAGCGAGTTGCACTTCAGATTCAAAGGTATCTAAAAGAATACCCTCTCTGAAAAGGTGGACGCGTGTCTTTAAAGGTCCGACTGGAACGTTGGCGGGTAGATCGATGGTGGCGCGAAACAGATTGTCACCAACGAAAACGACACCAAACTCGTTATCGACATACAGGCGTTGATTTTGCTTATTGCGCAGGATGCCGGCTTTGAATTCATTCAGCTGGCTTTTGTCGATCTTGAGATTTCCACGTGACTTCGGTGTGAGCGTGATGTGCTGGAAACCAATGTCGTGTTGATCAAGCAGCAGCGGCTCTGTGATTTCGTCGACAGGCTTACTTGAAGAAATTGCATAATAGCTTGGAACAGCGCGGAAGATCACCGAACTGGTGTTTATCCAGATGCCGCCGACATTTGATTTGCGGCGAGCGACGAGTTCTTCACCGACGCCTTCGACCACGACGACGTCATATTGTTGATCTGCATTGTTGACAGGACGTGTGTTTGATATCGCGCCGAATACAATGATTTCAGTGCCAGTGAAGTTGGAAGTAATGGCGACTGTGCGCGTTGATACGTCTGCATGTACTTCTTCGCGAGGCACATTTGGGGAGGAATTCGTCTGTGCGAAAGCTGCGATGGAGTTCAGTCCGATGACGAGACCAAGGCAGAGCAGCAGTGTATTCCAACGCTTTCGGCATTGTTGGGTTGTGTTTGCTTCTTTGAGCATGCCTAGTGCCCTCCACCGAATACAGGGCCGATGGAGAACAACTCGCTTGGTGTCGCAACCAACCCCCAAGCCATCCGCAGGCACACTCCCAAGACTAAGGCTGCCAGGAGAAAGCGAAGCTGTTCTCCCTTGAGCTTTTCCCCTGCAACGACGCCAAATTGCGCACCGATGACGCCGCCAATCATGAGTAGCAGTGCCAGGACAATATCGACAGTTTGGTTTTGTGTTGCGTGGAGGATAGTTGTTGCAGCGGTTACGAAAACAATCTGGAAGAGCGAGGTGCCAACCACGACGCTGGTCGGTACTTTCAACAGATAGATCATGGCTGGAACCATGATGAAGCCGCCGCCGACCCCCATGATAGCCGCCAGAAAACCAACCAACGCGCCGATTGCCAAGGGTGGAATGGCGCTGATGTAAAGCTTGGATCTGTGGAACCGCATCTTAAACGGTAGGCCGTGTATCCAGCTATGCTGACCTGATTGGCGGCCGGTTACCGGCGCTCCACTGGAAGTTTTACGAATTGTATTGATGCTCTCAACGAGCATTAACGCTCCGACAGTGCCAAGGAACGTCACGTAGCAAAGAGCAACGATGAAATCGAACTGGCCGACTTCACGCAGCCATTTCACAAACTGGACGCCAATAACCGATCCAGTAAGGCCCCCACATAGTAAGACCGTCCCCATCTTGAAATCGACGTTGCGGCGCTGCCATTGTGCAATGGCTCCCGATACAGATGAGGCAACAATCTGAGCGGCTTCCGTGCCGACTGCAACGGCAGCTGGAATTCCGCTGAAGATGAGCAATGGGGTCATCAAGAAACCGCCGCCGACACCAAACAGACCAGATAGAAATCCGACCGCGCCGCCCATCCCCAAAAAGAGGAAGATGTTGGCCGACATTTCGGCTATGGGCAGATAAAAGTGCATTGGTGTATCCGGACAGCTGCCCCGATCCCATGTTGTTTATTCTGGGACGCCACCACCAAAACCTTTATCGCCGCCGTTGATTGCAGCAGCTCGTCTAGGTGGATTCGGTGTCTCTCGATTAACATCGCCATAAGCCAGCGTGAGCAATGCGGGTCAATGGCCTTTGGGGTCTTTGTGTGAACTTTGTCGCGGGGCGGTCCGAGAAAATCACACATTTTGCTGTCTCAACTAAAAAAGGGCGACCTTCCTTCGAAGATCACCCTGTTTCGATTCTCAAAACTGAGACTAGCGAGCGCTAAATGAGCAGGATCGCTCTACTGGTTTTTGTTTTGCGTTCGCTTCTTCCATTGCAGGCCAGCATAGTACGCATAATTCGCCAATCGGCTAATGCCTTTGCGTCGCCATTGCTGAATCGTTGAGTCAGCCCGTGCTACATCGCTAGGTTTCATCTCTGATATCAAGTTCTTGCGACGTGCATCGGCGTCCTTGTCTCCGGCCCTAGCAGCTAGACCGAACCAATGGTAGGCCTGCTTCAGATCCTTCGTGACGCCAAGACCGTTCTGGTAAAGGATTGCGAGGTTGAACTGGCTGTCAGCGAGTCCACGGTTGGCTGCTTCTGTGAACCACCTTGCGGCTTGACCATAGTCCGATTGACCAGTGCCGCTGCCGGCAGTGATCACGGCAAGGTTGTGCATCGACTTCACATTACCTTGACGAGCAGCGCGTTCGTACCAGATCTTCGCACGTGATAAATCTTTGTCGACACCCAAACCTCGCTCATAAAGTGTTGCCAAGCGGTACTGAGCGAGTGCGAAGCCCCTTGTGGCCGATTTGGTGTACCACCTTGCTGCTTCCTTGAAATTTTGCCGGATACCCTTGCCTTCAGCATAACGTGCGCCGACTTCGAATGTCGCTGATAGGTCGCCCGAAGCAGCCGCAAGGCGCAATGATAGTGGCCCAACCAAGGCTGACGGCATGTCTTTCGATAGCTGACTGCGTCTGCCAGTGATCGTTTGGCTTGCCTGAGGTTCAACGGGGATCAACGAGGTCGGTACTGCTTCTGCAGTAGGTTGTGTCGCTCTCGTTCTAGTTGATAGAGCCGCGAGCTCCTGTTGGCGTTGTTGTCTTGCAATTGCGGCAGTTGGGAAGCTATCGCTTGCTTTCTCGAGCGCAACTCCAATAGGAACACCATCCTGGTTTGTTGCAACTGCTTTTTTGACTGCTGGCACCTGGTTTTGTAGTGGCTGCTGTCGCGTCGGTGAAACAGCACTTCCGGTAGTCGATGATGGAGACTGGTTGGACTCGATTTTGGCTGGTGGATTGCTGTCGCCTGTCGGTGGGGTTGCAGTCATCTTGAACAAGAAGTTACCGGCGCCAATACCAATTACAGCCAGTGCTATTGCGGCTATCGCCAAACGTGTCCGTGACGTACGCGCTGTTTTTTGTGCGTCTGCCTTGCCGTCGTTTGTTTCTTTCTTTTCTTCGAGAACAGACTCTCTCACGTTGCCGGCGTTCAACTCACTAGCTGCACGTTGATTGGCTCGTGCTGCAGCTTTGCGAGCTTCGGCAACGAAGTTGTTCCGGTTTGGCCGTTCTGTTGCAGCTTCTTGTTCTTCGTTACTTTCATCTGCTTCCAACAGCTCATCAACTTCCGGATCGAGTGACCCGATAGTTGCGGCCGAGTTCGGGCGGTAGGTTGCGTTGACCGGTTCCCGGGAGAGATTGGGACGCTCAAGCTGCATATTTGGGGTTTGTGCGGGTACTTCGGGCTGAACTTGACTAACGGGAGCTTGCGCCGGCGCGAGTGGCAAACTAGCCATGTCCTTTGCAATGTTCTCTTGGGTCGTTTCAACTTTCTCCAACCGCTCCAGCAACTGCAGTGTTGCCTGCTGCAGAACGTCAAGACGTTCGGTTGTTTGTTTGCCGCCGTACCTATGTTCAGCAATCAGGTTATTGACTAGTCCTTTGACTTCGCTGAGCGCCTCGGTGTCGATCGATGCCGGCTCCGGAAGCGCAGAGATAAGCTTGCCAGTCGCAACCTCGCTTACATGCTGTGCAACCAATTCGGCGATTTGCTCGCTATCGATGTTCGGCTGCTGGATGTCTGGCTGTTTCTCGAATTGAACCAAACGCTCTTCAGAGAGTCTTTCTGTGAGCTCCTGCACGAGCGCTTCGACCTGAGTTATGCGTTCCAGATCGCTCTGAGTGCTTTCCAGTTGTGATGTGAACTCAACTATGCAGGCTTCAATATCGCGGAGCGCAGCAAGATCCGCTCCTTTTGGCAGTTCGTCCATCGTGGACTGGAGCCTGCCTTCCATTTCCTCGAGCTGTTGCTTCAGCAGGTCGATATGATCAACTTCGTTCTCGCTCGCGATAGCCGCGGTTGCCTCAATCTGTGTAAGTACCTGATTGAAGTTGTCTTCGAACCAGGCGCGCTGCTCTTCCATGTCCACCGCCGGCATAGAAGCTACAGTCTGGGCAGGGATTACGGTTTGACCTGGTGAGTTGGGGATTGGCACGTAGCGAGCATCAGCTAATTTGTCCGCTATAGTCGGGAGCCCAGCCTCGCCACTCTCATAGAGTTGAGTCAGCTTTTCCGCAGCCATTTCGTCCCAAGGACCATCGGGATTGCCTGCAACATCCACATACTGGACTGGTTGGGCAACTTGTATCGGAGCCGCGTAGCTATTCTCAACGGCTGTAATGTTCGACGTCGTAACATCAGCGTCGCCTTGCGTCGGGTCGCCTGGAAAGACGAAGTGATGCGCTAGACTTGCCAGCTTCTTTTCATTGTCAGCGGCTGTGCTGTCGTCAATGCTGTTGACGGCTGCCGTGGAATTATGAACCTTTGAAGCAAGTTGCTCCATGGCATCTTCGATCTGTTGAAACGCGCCCTGGAACTCGCCAGGCAATCTTTCCTTTGTCCCGCGAGTGTTTGCGGCTAAACGAGAGATCCGTTCCTGCATTTCATTGAGAGCAGCGGACTGACGGTTCTCGGCCTCTGCCATCATCTTCGAGATCGCGCCGAGTAGAGCGTTCATTTGGTCAGCATCACTGATCTGACCGGTTTCCGCGGGTGACTTTCCAGCCTGGCCGCCGCCTAGAGATTCTGGATTTACTGCGAATTCTGACATTGTGCTCCTCGGAGCAAAAATCTGTTCCGGACAATTCGGTCAGCGTGCCTTCCAAATGGAAGCGGAGGGCCAGATCCCCTGCATTGCCGATCAGAACTATCCAACGGCCCCGATGCGCGAACTAATGCTGGACCACCCACATGCAAACTCGGTGATTCGTAGTAAATTTTATATTAAGCGAGCCTTGTACATGACTGTAATGAGTGCGCTTTTAGCATATCATGGTTCGTCGGCTTCAGGTCTGACATACAATTCAATCGCGCTAACTTCGCGATCAAGACAACACAGTTTGCGGTTCAGCATAGACATGCCCGTAAATTCGCCGTCTGTGGCTGGCAATATTCGAATGAAGAGATTATGTGTGTCACAACCGACCAGATCAGGAGGGCGGGCATATGATGTCTAGTGTTCGTAAGGCTATGATATTAAAGGTTATATTCCCGGCTTCAATGGCTTTGCTCGCGGCGTCCATTCTGCCTGCTCAAGCGCAAAACCAAACAGCAGGCCGCTATACAATGCATCAAACTGATGACGGCATGGTGCGTCTTGATACGCAAACGGGCGCTGTCTCCGTCTGCAACAGAATCGACGGTTCCTGGGCTTGCAAGCCAATGGCTGATGATAAGGCCGCGAGTGAAGAAACGGAGCGCTTGCGAAAGGAGAACTCTCAGCTTCGCGCGGAAGTTAAGCGGCTCGATAAGATGCTTGGATTGGGAGGCGCCGGCTCAAGCCGTGAGGTTGACCCTCCGCGCCCCGGTGCTGGACAGCGTTCATTTCGATTGCCTAGCGAGGCTGAAGTCGATCAAGCTCTAAACTATTTTGAGCGATTGCTGAAGAAATTTCAGGATCGCCTTAAGAAACTTGAGCAAGGACAGTCGAACGAGCCTAAGCAGCTTTAGAGAACCACTTTCGCTTCGGTTTTAAGCTCCTAGAACTACTTTTTTTATCGACGGTTAGCTCAGGAAGTCAATCGAATGCTTCTACCTGCTAGAGCCTCAGCACTCTGTGGGTGGCGTTACCGCTCCGTCACGCCTAGGAGCTTGCGGCTTGGTTCGATGGCCAAACTTGTAACCAAAGGTACTGAAGGTTTGTTATGCTGCGTCATGCTCAAAAAGAGATTCTAGTCGCAACACGAAATCCTGGTTTTTCTGACATCACGCGCGAGGTCGCTGGCTGGCTTCAAGAGGTTGGAGCAGGAGATGGTTTGCTCAACATTTTTGTGCGGCATACGTCTGCGTCACTCACCGTGCAAGAGAACGCTGACCCTGATGTTCAGTCAGACCTGATGGTTGCGCTCGACGCTCTTGCACCGAGAGATGCATCTTACCTGCACAGTAGTGAGGGGGCGGATGATATGCCCGCCCATATCAAATCGATGTTGACCTCAACATCGCTTCAGATTCCGGTCAGTTCCGGCTCTGTGCTGTTGGGAACTTGGCAGGCGATCTATCTTATTGAGCATCGCGATGGTGCGCGGCAACGCCGCATCGTTCTCCACTTCATTGGAGAGCTGGCGTAGGGTTATTTCGCTGGTCTGGCTTATCGACTTTGTTGGGTCTGTTCGGCTCTGTTCGGCTCTGATGTAGTTTTCCCTTCTAACTCATGGCGCCGGCGAGGCATTGGCGGGGCGTAAGTCGCTCGCCGTCACGTTCA
>NZGY01000045.1 GCA_002689605.1 Filomicrobium sp. | reverse complement strand
CAGCGGCAAATGCACGATCGTAGGGCGCGGTGCGAAAACCATTGCTTCTCATGCTGCCTTGATCAACGGCTCAACATCGCATGCCCTCGATTATGATGATGTCAATCGTCGTCTGCATGGTCATCCAACCGTCACCGTTGCTCCGGTTGTGCTGGCTCTAGGCGAGCATATGGGGGCAAGCGGCAGAACAGTTCTTGATGCGTTTGTCGTCGGTACCGAAGTTGCCTGCCTGATTGGTTCCATGGCCGGGAACGGCCATTATGCTGCCGGCTTCCACGCCACTGGCACGATTGGTACTTTTGGTGCGACCGGTGCTGCTGCCAAAATGCTTGGGCTTGATAGCGAGCAGACGCGTCATGCACTCGGAATTGCCGCGTCACAAGCGGCAGGTTTGAAATCGAATTTTGGCACCATGACCAAACCACTGCATGCCGGCAAAGCCGCCATGAATGGCCT
Source organism: Filomicrobium sp. (assembly GCA_002689605.1). Lineage (GTDB taxonomy): Bacteria > Pseudomonadota > Alphaproteobacteria > Rhizobiales > Hyphomicrobiaceae > Tectiglobus. The sequence continues at coordinate 39,189 of NZGY01000045.1, read as the reverse complement.
AATGGCGGCAAGACTTGCTGCGCGCGGCTTCACTTCCAATGACAGCATTATTGAGGGGCCCCAGGGCATTGCAGACGTGATGATGCCGGGCTTCACAAGTGGACCGGCGACACCTCACCCCAAAGGGTACTATTCTGTCGAACAGACGTTGTTTAAGTATCATGCTGCCTGTTACCTGACGCATGCGTCTATCGAAGCGATTAACGCATTGAGGAGTGAGCACGATGTTGGGCTCGATGAGCTCAAGTCAATGACACTGTTCGGTAATCCCGGACACGCGACTGTCTGCAATATCCCCAATCCAAAAACGGGACTGGAAGTGAAATTCTCGATCCGCCATTGCGCTGCCATGGCACTCGATGGTGCCGACACGAGCGCGCTCGAAACTTTTAATGACGCAAATGCCAACGCAGCAAAATACGACGAAGCTCGATCGAAGATTACATTCGAACCCGTTGAAAGCATGCATAGCATGGAAGGTCGCGTCGCCATTGAGCTTGCAGATGGACGGGTGCTGGAACAGTCCTACGACGCGAGCATTCCTGCGCAAGATTTGAATGAACAGGCTGCCAAGCTAACGGCAAAGTTCCAATCCCTGTGCCATCCAGCGATAGGGGCGGAACGATCTAATATGATCCATCAACAGGTCATGAATTTGGAATCTGCTGACAGTATCGATGCACTTATGAAAGCTGCACAGTAAAGTGTACCGATATCGTTACGAGCTAAATCCCATACAGCGGAACACTCAAATTCTCGTTGTCTAAGCGACACCGGCGCGCAACAGATCATGGACGTGCAGAATCCCAACTGGGCGTCCCTTTTCGACAACGAACAATGCTGTAATTCGTGACGCGTTGATCAATTCGAGCGCGGCCGACGCCAGCATACGAGGCTCAACCGTCTTCGGAGCCGCTGTCATAATATCAGCTGCAGTCGCAGACAAAAGCGAACTGCCCATATGGCGGCGCAAATCACCGTCGGTAATGATGCCAATCAACTTGCTTTTGGCATCAACCACTCCGGCACAGCCAAACGCCTTCTGCGTCATGACGACAAGCGCCTCACTCATATCGGCCTTTGTCGTCACCAACGGCAGTTCGTCACCGGCATGCATGACATCCTCGACAAACTTAAGTTGTGAACCGAGAGAGCCGCCAGGATGGATTGCCTTGAAGTCCATCGCGGAAAACCCCTTGGCTTCCAGCAATGAAATAGCCAGGCAGTCACCCAACGCCAAAGTCATAGTCGTCGACGTTGTCGGGGCAAGCCCGTGCGGACACGCCTCTTGAGCGCGCGGCAGCTGCAGACAAACATCGGATGCCTTTCCGAGTGTCGAAGTTTCGCGCGAAGTGATCGAAATGAGCGGTACTGCAAATCGTCGTGAATAGTTGAGGATATTGGCGAGTTCCGCTGTCTCGCCTGACCAGGAAATTGCGAGAACAACGTCCGCGTCCGTGATCATACCCAGATCACCGTGAGAAGCCTCACTTGGGTGCACAAAGAAAGATGGTGTCCCGGTCGATGCGAGTGTTGCAGCTAATTTCTGTCCGATGTGACCCGATTTGCCAATTCCACTGACAATTACTCGCCCCTTGGCAGAGCTTAAGAGTTGGACAGCTTCATTAACTCGCTTTGCCAGGCCGTTCTTGAACTCCTTCCTGAGGAGTTGCAGACCGTCAATCTCGATATCAAGCGTGCGCAGCGCCGGCTCGAGGGCCGCATTCTTTGATTTGCCTGCTTTGCGCTTGGCCTTCTTGGCCGCCTTTGCCACAGCAGTCTGATTTGCGCTTGATGTAGCTTCCGGTGCCACCTGTTTGGGCATTCTTGGATATTCCAGTCTTGGGGGTTATCGACAAATGGTCCCACGTCCCGAGATCCACGAAAAACCTGAAAATCCAGGCAAACTCAATACTGGTGTAGCAAACCTTTGATAGCGGCTAAAGGGACTGCGGGTCACAGGCCGGTAATTGCTTGAAATCAATACCAGAATAACGCGGCAACGCGATGTGAAGAAGCTAAATGAATCGTTAACCAAGTTGTTGATAAGCTCGACCCGCGCCAAATCGCTTGTGCCGCTTTTACGTGAGGAAACTTGTTCGCCTGGCTTCTGCGTATCCTTCATAATCCGAATGTGGGAGTTTCGCATTGGTCTACCCACACAGATTCACAAGTCTGTCCTTTGCGCTTGCCGCAACAGCTGCGGGTGGCCTTCTCGTATCGAGTGAGGGTGCTGCCCAGTCTTTCAGACAATCGCTCACGACTATTTCTCCTGCGCTAGCTGCCAGACCCGACCCACGTCAACCCAACCGGCGTGTCCGGCAGCGCGGCTCGTCTGCGCCAAGAAGCATTGGTGAGCCAGCCAATAACAGCAGGACGTTTCCTCGGGCAACACCTGTTCCCTCGGATCGAACACCCAACGCTCCCTCTTCCGGTTCAGCCTTGGGCGGGCTTAGGTCTTCTAACATTCCTGGCACTCAAACTGATCGGATACCGATTGTCTCCCAGCAAGAATGGCGCACGTCTCAGACACTGTCGCGGCAACCTGTCGAAGGCTCTCGGTTGAGCAACGGCCTGCGTCCGACAACTGAAGTGTCTGGCACAACCGGAAGATCTGTTGCACCAAACCTAGAGACGATAGCGGTTGCCCCAAACCTCTCTCGACGACGCCGACAGGTTCATCGGTTTGAGCCTTACACAGCAACAGGCCTGCGTGTTGGGACATTTGTTCTATTGCCTGAGGTGGAAGTTGGCACCAACTGGTCGTCCAACATCTTCAATAGTCCTTTGAATCGATCCGGCCATGCCTACGTGTTGCGCCCGATTGTTCGCATCGTATCGAATTGGCGCCGCCACGCTGTTGAACTTCGCGGAAGTAGCAATCTTTCTTTCCACGATACCTTTCGCAGTGAAGATGATCGCTCTTATCAGTTGAAAGCTAGCGGTCGGCTCGATTTAACCCGACGCATGAATTTCGAGGCGCTTGCTTCGCGCAGTGTGGCACAGGAAACGCGGGGTGGGGTCGATGCAACGGCAGGCGCTGCTGATCGTGCGAACGAGACGACCGATACATTTGCGCTCACTTTTAATCGCCGTTTCAATCGCCTCTCGGTGCAACTCCGAGGAGTTGTGACGGATTTCGATGCTGATGAAGCTGAGTCTGTGACCGGCGGGCTGATCAGTAACGACGATGAGGATTATCGCGAAGTTCTTGGCGCGCTGAGGTTAGCTTGGGAGTTTAAGCCTACTCTTAGCCTCTTCGGCGAAGTCATTGTTGGACAGCGAGAGCATGATCAAGTTGCAAGCTCCGATGGACTATCGCGCAGTTCTGATCTTAGACGATATCGTGCTGGCGTGACTGTTGGAAATGCGCAAAGTATTTGGGATGGTGAATTCGCGATTGGCTACGGTCGCAATGGCTTGCGTGACAACGGTCTTGCAGATATCGACGGCATACTGCTGGACGGTACAATCACTTGGCGCCCTACAGCCCTGACTTCATTATTGTTGACAGCCCAGACAGACCTTGCAGAAACGCGATTGTCTGGCTCAGGCGGCAGCCGCGATTATCAGGCTGGCGCTGAGTTGCGGCACGCGTTTCGGCTCAATGTTATTGGAACAGCTGGCATCAGCTACAACATGCGAGATTTCGATAGTTCAAGCCTGGAAGAGAAGACTTGGCTTCTGACCGGGGGCGTCGAGTATTTTATGAACCGCAACGTCTCACTGTTCAGTCGATACCAGCACGAGCGATTTGATACCAACTCCGATAATGGGGACTATCGCGACAATACCGTCAATGTCGGTCTGAGGCTGCGCCGCTAACACCTTCAAGCAGCCGACTGCTCTTCCTCAATACCGAAATAGGCATCGAACGCCGCCCAAAACCGAGTCCGGATGTCATCGGTCTCTTGAAGGATCTCATGCTTGGCATCTGGAAGCAGTATCCCAGTGCCGGACTTCAAGCGCGCTGCATAGTCTTCAACGGATCGGGCCGGTACAATCACGTCCTGTCCGGCCGCAAATATTAGTGTCGGGATTTTGATCGTGGAAAAAAAGTCCGGATGATTGATCTTTGCAATCGAACGCAGGGCTGCGTTCAACCAACCGATCGTGGGTGATCCTATCAGAAGATCTCTCGCAGCTTCCTCGAGCATGAAGTTGCGCTGATGGCGCTCCCGATCAGAGGTTAGGATGTTGGTTTCGAACTCACCAATCATCCCTCCGGTTGGACTGCCGCCACGTACGTAAAATTCTGCAAATCCGAACAGCTTTGCTGCTGCGGCATACGCCCCAACCACATTGGCAGGATACTGCAAAATATTGGGATGAAGATCCACCATTGGAGCCACAAGAGCAGCTTTCTCGAACCAGCTTCCGCTTGACGTTGCGTTGCGCAGAAAGATGTGACCGCCCATTGAATGCGCGAGCACAGCATAAGGTGGAGGGCAATCCGGAAGCACGATCTCACGCATGAAATTGCTGATATCCTGATCATACTCAGAAAAATCATCGATATGGCCTTTGCGCCGATCAACGGCTGACCGAAAGGAGCCTCCTTGGCCCCGCCAATCGAAGATTGCTACCGTGAAGCCGCGCCGCCTTAAGTCAGCAACTGTCTCAAAGTACTTTTCAATATATTCGGTTCTGCCAGTAAAGATGCAGACCGTGCCACGACGAGGACCGACCGTTGCATTCCAATGGGCATAGCGTAGGAACTCACCGTCGTATCCCTTGAAGACACCAACGTTGGCACCGCTTGGGATAGCGTTTCTCGCAATCGAGATAAGCTGCATCTCTGACTCTGCTGTAGATCATAGGTGACTGGTTGTCGAAGAGGCCGAATGCCATCGACGACTGGTCTAACGATCTTTTAGCAAAGAACATCAGCTTCCAACAAGCAGTGCAAGTCGCGTTTAAGCCTTAGGCCTTCTTCAATTCTTGTTCAGCCGAGAATTGTCCACCGCTTCCTGCAAATGCAGGATATCGATGTGCCTGCTCTCGCAGCCATACTTTCAGTTCCGCGATCGACTTGAGATAAGATTTTCTAGCTCACTTGTAACTGTAATAGCGACGTGGTGATTCATTGTACGCACGGCGATCGTGGTAGCCATTAGTATGGCGGTACTCAACTTGACGGGCGGAAACGATCTCACCTGAGCAACGGTCGATCGTCAGGGCGAAAAGACGTCCATCATCGCTTCTGGCTCTGACACGTGCTTTCGGACCACGTAGTTCTAAGCCGTGAAACTCATGCCAACCATCTCGGAACAAGCGGCGCATGACGAGACGACGTGGCACGCAATGCGGAGCTAGGGCAAAACGGCCATGCTGCTGGCGACCGTAGTCGCGGTAAGGGCGGTCGTTTCGCGCATGGCGGTCATAGCCATATCTACGATCAACATCGCGCGGCCTTGGACCGCGGAAGATATCGTATTCAACATGAGTGCGTCGGCCGTAGTCTTTATTCCTAGGTCTCCGGACGTCTTGTTCGTCATCTGGGCCATAGAGTTCGGCGTAACGCGAATCTTTATCGTTATATGGTGAGCGGCTGTCTCCCTTATACGCGTAGGGATACAAGTCAGCCGCGTGCGCTGACCCGGATATTCCGCCAGCTACGCCAATTGCCAATGCCATCCAGAAAATTGATATGCGCGATACAAGTTTAGACGCTGTCGACACCATGGTGCCACTCCCCTTCAGTCAGTCACGAAATCGCCGCCTCTCCGTCACAAATTTTGGACAGTTGAAAATGAACCTAACATTAACAGAGTTGCAATTCGCGTTTTACAATAACTAACTACAAGTATTTTTGGTTTATTTGATGTTGCTCCATGTTTCGTTCGCAACCCTCTTGAAATCGCCAACTACCCTCCCAGATCCTAGAGGTAGGCGCCGGAAATTCGGGTCCACAGTTACCAAATGGCCCGGTCTGAAGAAGGGGGGCCGAACGCACCCGTCGCTTCATTTCAGGAGGACATCTCATGCGACATAACGATTTCAACTCTCTATATCGCTCAACCATTGGATTCGACCGCCTGTTCCAGTTGCTGGACGGCATAGGCTCGTCGGATAGCGATTCACCCACCTACCCTCCATACAATATCGAGCGGCGCGGCGATAACGAGTACCGCATCTCGATGTCCGTTGCCGGGTTCAGCCAGGATGAGTTGAAGGTCGATGTTAAGGAGTCGACATTGACCGTTAAGGGTGAGAAGCAGGCTGGTGAGGAGAAATCAAGCTACCTTCACCGCGGCATTGCCCAGCGCGGCTTCGAGCGCCGCTTCCAGCTTGCCGACCACGTCGAAGTCGTCGGAGCTGACCTCAAAGACGGCCTACTTCATGTTGATCTGGTTCGAAACATCCCGGAAAGCATGAAACCGAAGTCTATTCCGATAGGTGGCAAGTCTGATGACAAGCTTCTGGAAAGCGCCGCAGCTTAAAGCCTAAACATCCAAACCCCAGTTTTGGCGCCGGTTGGGCAGAACACGCTCAACCGGAATTTTTTGACTGCGCACTGCTGATTGGAACAGACATGCCTCAGTACTTGCGTTCCGCTCGAGGGTTTTGTTCAGGCAGTGGAGGGAAGCCTTCAGGCGTCCACTTCCGTGGACGGATAGGCTGTGGCTGACCGGCAGGTGCCGGTACGAACTTGGCTCTTACGACAGGTGCGGGTTCGGGGCGTGGCCACTCGATATCATCCGCTCGGCCGGGTTTGGGTGTGAGGCTCTCCCCTTTGGCCCATACTCGGAAAAATGGCGTTTGTGTTGGAGACAGATTGCGTCGANCTGTNCCCTGCTGGNCCGCGACTGATGTGATCGAACTTACGATCATAATNCCGCCTGGCAGTTCCGCAGCAACATTGTCTCCAATCTGAGAAGGCTTGTTCGTTGANTGTTTGCGCGTCAGTAGTGCGAGCACTGTTGCTGGAATAGCCGGTCGTACAATCTCAATCTTTTCAACCTTGGTTACGCCGTTCTCGACGGTGCGCAATGAAATGACACTGTTGTCAGCTTTTTGATCCTTTAATCCCGGAGTTGGACGGACCGGACTTGGGGCACTGACAGTGTTGGAATCAATACGTTTGGCGATCGCCCGGCGTGGGGCCTGCGCTTCCTGTGTGTCCTCTTCAAGCTGGCGGCCTGCCTGCTGCGAACCTTGGGGGTTAATTCTGCGCTGTTCCAATTCGCTTCCGGCAAGTGGAACCTTACGCTCTGACTTGGCTTTNCTTAGGTCTCGCCTTATGGCCCGCTCAGCAAAGTGTGCGAGCTTGCGGTATCCATCGGACGTGAACGACACACCGTCCTTGCCACGCAGCAGTTCGATTTTCCCGGTTACATCCGGGCCGTATCGATCAAAGTTACCATTCTCGTCGGCAAAACCAGTATAGGTATCCAGATATCGAACGCCGTTGATGTAGGCCCTTTCGCGCAGAATTTCGTTTATGAACTGAGCGCCGTCGTTCCGATCTTCTCGGCGGAGGGTAGGCATGCCCAACCAATAAACAGCTGCACCTGTTTGGCGGATCGCTTGCATCACGCGATCGACTCTTTTGATGTACTGCTCTTTCCATCCTGAAGCCGCAAATCTGATTCGCTTCTTACCTGGTGACCATAGCGATCCAAATTCGGATGCCCCGAACATTACAACAGCTATGTCGATAGCATTGTCGCTGTTGACCCGCGAAATGTTACTCACCACAGTGTCCCAGTTCGCACGCCGGAGCGAGCGAATCTGTACAGTATTCGGCTGAACCTGAATCTGTCCCGTATCCGATAGCTGCTGAGACAAAGCTCCTCGCATCCCATCGGCAAACCAATCGCCCATCAGATGCAGTCTGTAGACTTCGCCCTTTGGGAATGGATTGATAAAACTGTTGCGCTGTGTCGCCTGGCTTTGCGCATAACTGCTCGCGGCAGTCAGCAGTCCTAACGCCAAAAGCAAAAACGAGATTATGACCGATCTGATCAATCTGATCTCCACTGCGTTGCCAACCAATACTTGATGCGAAGCGTGCATCAAAAATTTGTCAGGAGTGCGCTCCGGCCGCGAAGTTGGTCTATCGCTTAGCGCACCTTTTGCATCGCAACGACCTAGCACAATGCTCACAGCTGATCCAGCATCAGACGAATCTATCCGCGCATATGCTGCAGCAATCGAGCTGATGGCCAACAGTCAATTTTCAAGCCATGACGCCTCTGGTAACGGCCGATTTGACTACGCGTGTTGGCGCCAACCTTTCCATCAACCTTACTGATGTTAAAGCCCTCAGCTTTGAGATGGCTTTGTATTGATTCGATCTCGGCAGTTGGTAGCTGTCGAATACTGGACCAGTCGCTTACAAAGTCGCCACCGCCTAGGATTCGATCGGCCAGATGCCCAACAAACAATGCGTATAGGTCGGAAGGATTGTAGCGCTTGAAGACCATGAAATTTTCCAAAACTAGGAAAGCCGGTCCTAGCCCACCCCCAGGTGTGAAAAGGAAGGCAACCTCATCGCTATAGCGCTTAGGGAATTGGCGAGAACCAGTTCGCGATACACCAAGTTTCTGCCAGTCTCGGATCGTTCGGGCATCACGCGGGCCATCCATCGCACAAGTCACCTGATTGGATAGGGTGACTTCAAACCCCCATGTTTTGCCACTCTGCCATCCTTTCGACCGGAGTTGATTCGCTGCACTGGCGAGCGCTTCTTCAGGTGACCAGATATCCTTGAAGCCATCGCGGTTGAGGTCATAAGCAAGGCTGTCGTACTCCGACGGCATAAATTGTGTCAGACCAATTGCACCTGCCCAAGATGAGCGCAGCCGTTGATCGTTCGCAATGCCACTTTGTATTAGCTGAAGCGCGTGAAAGAGTTCGCGCCGAAATACTCGTGATCTCCGCCCCGCATATGCCTGGGTTACCAGTGTACGGATTGCGTTATGGCGCAAACGATAGCCGCCGAATGCCGTCTCCCGTCCCCAAATAGCAAGTACAGCAGCTGGTGCAACGCCTATCTCACGCTCGATCTGCCCCAAAGCGGCTGCATGACGGCTCAGCAGTTGCCGCCCCCGCTGCGCAAGATTTGTGAGGAGCTTTTTGCTTAGGTAAGCTTGCGGTGGCCGCACAAACTCGGCTTGACCTTTAGGTCGTCTTTTCTGGCTCGGCGATCGGACAAGATCTGGCAACTTATAGTTGGGACGAACATCGTTGGTCGCTCTGTCAAACACACTTGGCCTGATGCCAAAACTAATCGCATCAGCGCGCAGTTGCTGTTTCCATGCTGCGAAACTCTGCTTTTCTGCGGCGAGCACCCGGGACTTTGATGGGGTGCAAAAAACAGCAATCAATAGCGGAACCTGCAGCCAGTAAATGGCCAACTTTTCAAGCCGCACAGAAATAGTCGCCTCCTCCAACGGGTCTTTTAATGGAAGCGAAGACTTCTAGTGCATTTGAGGCAATATTGCGATGCGCATGCCAGCTCGAACCTCCGGCCTGCGCGCCATCATACTGGCAGCGACTGCAGTCGTTAAGTTCAGCTTGCGGCCTTTACCTGGTTCAAAGCCCGCTCCCACGCAAACGCATGGCCAACGATTGTATCCAGGTCATACAACTCGGGCTGCCACCCCAATGTCCGGCGCAGCTTGGATGACTCGGCAATCAAGGCTGGGGGGTCGCCGGCGCGGCGCTCGGCATTATCGACCGGGAAATCGACACCAGTCACGCGCTTGACGGATTCAATCACTTCCAGCACTGAGAAGCCGTGCGAGTAGCCACAGTTGAATACGTCAGACTTACCACCGCGGCGCAGATAGTTGAGAGCCAATCGATGGGCCTTGGCGAGATCAGCCACATGAATGTAATCGCGGATACATGTGCCATCGGTTGTATCGTAATCGCGGCCAAAAACTGCAAGTCGCTCACGCTTTCCGGTGGCTGCTTCACATGCGACCTTGATCAGGTGAGTGGCTTCAGGCGTTGATTGTCCACATCGTCCTGATGGATCAGCACCGGCAACGTTGAAGTAACGAAGAGCCACGTAGTTGAAGTCGTGAGCAAAAGTCGTATCGGCCAGCATCATCTCTGTCATCAGTTTGGATGATCCGTACGGAGAAACGGGGCGCAGAGGAGCATCTTCCGCAGCAGGGTTTTGTTCTGGTTCACCATAGACAGCAGCGGTCGATCAGAAGATAAAATTCTTCACGCCGGTGTCGATAGCAGACGCAATCAGTGAGCGGGATTTGACGGTGTTATTGTGATAGTAGCCAAGAGGGTCAGCCACTGATTCTGGAACAACAATGGATCCCGCAAAGTGGATGATAGCATCAATCTTGTGATCGCAGATGACCTGACGGACGCGGTCGCTATCGGCGATATCAGTATGGTAAAAGGGAACGCCAGAGGGTACTGCTTCGCGGAAACCTGTTCTTAGGCTGTCGACGACGACAACCTTCTCACCCTGATCCCGGAGATGATGCACCATATGGCTGCCGATGTAGCCGGCGCCACCTGTTACTAATACGCTCATAACCCGCTGTCCTGCCTCAGTTGAATTCGATCTATCTGCCGAAAATTATGCTCACCCTACACNAAGGCCCGTTACAGAAGCGTTATGGGCATGATCANATGCGCTTAACGAATTGATGTCGAATTANCAAAGTATAGCAAAACCGAGCGCCCAAATTAACNTTGTTCTGTGACTTTTCATNTAAGNTTTACAGCTATAGAACACGAACAAATAACTGATCCGAGTTCACTGGGCACACCGGGTCAGCAGGAATTTCGAGGGATTGGACAACGTGACAAAGCCAACCATTCGCAAAGCTGTATTTCCCGTAGCTGGACTCGGCACCCGATTTCTTCCAGCAACGAAGGCAATGCCTAAAGAAATGCTAACGGTCGTCGATCGGCCTGTTATCCAACATGTTGTTGATGAAGCCCGCGATGCCGGTATCGAGCATTTTATCTTCGTAACTGGACGCAACAAAGGTGTTATCGAAGATCATTTCGACAGCATGTACGAGCTTGAGCACACGTTGGAGCAGCGTGGCAAAACCACCGAACTTAGTCGGCTCAGGGAAGATTTACCGGGCGCGGGCCAAACAAGCTTTACAAGACAGCAGGCACCACTAGGCTTAGGGCATGCAGTTTGGTGTGCGCGTGAAATTGTCGGGAATGAACCCTTTGCACTTCTCTTGCCAGACATGCTGCACTTCGACAAACCTCCATGTCTCGGTGAAATGATCGACGCCTACAATCAGTCCGGCGGCAATCACATCGCCGTAGCACCAGTGTCAGAAGACCAAACCCATCAATATGGGATCGTTGGTGTGGAAGATGCCAGCGCCAAGGTTTCTCAAATCCATGCGATGGTTGAGAAACCTGCGCCGGGAACAGCGCCTTCTAATTTGTATATCACGGGTCGCTATATTTTGCAGCCAGAAATCTTCGATCTGCTGGAAAATCAAGAGACCGGCGCAGGCGGCGAAATCCAACTGACTGACGCGATGATCAAGCTACAGTCAGACCTTGATCAATCTTTCCATGCGGTGCGGTTTGATGGCCAAATCTACGACTGTGGGTCAAAAGTCGGTTTTTTGACCGCCAATATCGCTTATGCGCTTGCGCGCGAGGACCTCGCAGACGACGTGAGAGCTCAGATTGCGAGCCTGCTGTGAGTGCTCCCCCCTGCACGCCCCGCTTTCAGGACTGATTATTTCAAAACCGGCGAGTGATCAGCGGTTGTGTGCTTCTGATTTCAATCTCCCTAACAAATACGGCTTAAAGCCTAGAGCAAGATCGTTCCGGATGGAGTTACNGTTCGACTTGCTCACTTTGTTGGCCGGGACGTGAATCTTGCTCTACCCAATAAGATTAGAGACCGATTCACGTTTCAGATGGATGCGCCATAGCGCTATTCAAAATGCTGACGAAGCGATCATGCAAGCTGGGATCCCCACAAGCGAGGATCTGACCACCTTCCGAAGGGAACTGCCCTTGCCAGTCGGTTACCTTGCCACCAGCATTTTCGATAATAGGGATCAGTGCTGCGATGTCGTAGATCTCTAAGCCGGTCTCCAAAACTACATCAACATGACCGGCAGCAAGTAGCGTATAGGCATAACAGTCTGTCCCGTATCGGCACTGACGAACCTGTTGCTTTAGAGCTGTAAATGCCCGTATTTCTGGTTCTGTCTCGAACAAGTCCGGACTGGTCGTTGACATCTCTGCTTCTGCAACTGTGATTGAACGGCACTCAATCTGGGTTACCAGCCCAGCCGGATCGCGATAATAAGATTTGGCACCATCACTCCAGTATCGTTCCCCGGTAAACGGCTGGTTCATCATCCCGCAAACCGGTCTGCCGTTCTCCGTGAGAGCGATCAATGTCCCCCAGGTNGGCATNCCCTGGATGAATGCCCGGGTGCCATCGATCGGATCGATGNNCCAGGTGNACTCAGCCTCAGGCTGATGTNTGCCGAATTCTTCGCCAATAATTCCATGTTCNGGGAAANGCTCGAGCAGNACNTCGCGNATGGCTCGNTCAGCTTCCTTATCGGCCNNNGTGACAGGGTCGAANCGCNCTTCAGCNTTATTGGCAACCTCTAATCTNGTNCNGAANCGCGGCANGATCTGTTCGGCGGAAACATCTGCCAATAAATGNAGAGCTTCCGCTATCTCTGGTCGAGCCTGCCGCGACAATTGATTATTGTTCATTCACAAGTCCATCCAAATCATGTGTCTGGCGTCGCTGATCGACCCCATCGCTTCTGCTATTTCAATGGCTTGCTTGGTTACCTCTTGATTGAGCAAAAGGTTTTAGTGGTGCAAGCACAACACACACATTCATTCGTCTTGACAAATCCAATGGGCAATCCCTGAGACACAGGACGAATTACCCCCATATAATTGGTAGAGTTGGTTTATCCTATCATCGCCCTTAATGGGTGTTTCCTCCCTAGACTTGGGCCGTTGCATATCACAACGGCCTCTTTTTTGCGGCAAACGCAAGAAGTCCATATCTCTCCCATCTCTTCATCGTTATTTTGTCCTCATTTACCAATGCGGGCTATCCGTATATCTGCAAATACGTACTGATTTCTGATGCACCGCACAATAATTGGTCTGTATTTGCCTAATTTCCCAGCGATTTTGCCCTGATTAATGCCGAGCCATCAGCAAAAAGCGACCCAGCAATGCAATTTTTGCAATTGTAATTTGTGCGGCGCACATTAAATTGTGCGATGCGACATCGGCGAGCCAAGCTCGCGTCGCAGCCCTCCTTGGGCGTTTCCTCCCTAGACTTTGGGCCGCTCCTCGTGAGCGGCTTTTTTTTGTCTTGTGATCTTGATTGCGCAAGCGTGCCAGGAACCTTCTAGACTACTGCCTATAACCGCCGAAAAGGTGGTCCCTGATTGCTCCTCACTCAGCCGCTGCACGAGAGTCTAAAAGCCCGGGTATAAGCTGGGTTACCTGTGCAGTCACTTCCGACATTTGCTGCTGGAAGCGACTGAAGTTGCGAGATCTCTGAAGGGAGATTTCGTCTAGATAAAGCCCACGATTGATTTCAATCTGCAGTGCGTGCACGTCGTGTTTTGGCTGTCCGTAATGCTCCGTAATGAAGCCCCCAGCATAGGGACGGTTAAGCTGCACTTGATGGCCTAACTTGACGAGAATCGAACGCATCGCACGGGTGAGGCGAACATCACACGAGGTCCCAAATCGGTCACCAACTACGAACTCTGGACGAACGGCAGCTGGAAAGTTGCTCGATGTAGACGGCATTGAGTGGCAATCCACCAAAACGGCATATCCAAAGGTCTTTCTTGCGTTCTCGATCAGCTGAGCGAGAGCCGCATGAAATGGCTTATAAAGAAGTTCGATTCTTTGAAGGGCAACAGCCAGGGGGATCGTACCACTATAGATTTCGTCAGAATCCGAAACGATCCGAGCAATGGTACCTAAGCCGCCAACGACGCGCATCGTTTGAGGATTGGAGTACTCCGGCAGTGGCTCTGCGAATAGTTCGGGATCGAGTTCGTAAGGTTCCCTATTGAGATCAAGATAAGCCCGCGGAAAACGGGCATGAATGAGTGGTGCACCGAAATCTACAGCTACCGCAAATAGCTCATCAACATAGCAATCTTCCGATTTGCGCAGCGTTTCCGCATCCAATTGAGATGCTGCAACAAACGCGCTTGGGTAAACCGCTCCGGAATGGGGCGAGCAAAAGACGAATGGCGACGTACACGCACTTGGCATCCGCACCTCAAACGGCGGAGCCAGCTCTGTCTCAATCGCGATACGTTCTTTGTCCAGCATATCTCGTGTCGCCCCCTGCGCTCAGCACTTTGCCAAGCTAGGAGTTGGTTGTCCATGTCACTGAGGCACTTGGGCGGAAGTTTCACGCATTGCTTATTTCCTGTGAATGAATACGCATGCTTTGAGCCCAACGGACAAAAAATTCTCGCCTAAGTAGCACGTGTTCACCTTGCGTTTACCAAATTCGCGTCAGATTTGAGACGCACGTACATGCAATGTTAAGATCGGCCGAGGGCCAACCGAGACAGTTTTCAAAAGCTCCGGTAGGCAATCGACTTCCGTGCAGTTGCCAATGCATTTGAGGGTATAAATTCTTATGACCGCGCAACCGTCTCGACAGACCGGCCTTCGTATCCTTCTAGCTGAAGACGATGACTCTTTGCGCGGCTTTCTGGAGCGTGCACTGGCTCGTGCAGGCTGTGTCGTGCTGTCCTTTTCGAACGGTCAAGATGCCTATGATTGTCTACTGGAAGAGCCCTTTACACTGCTGCTCACTGATATTGTGATGCCGCGAATGGATGGGATCGAGCTGGCTCGCCGTGCGCGTGAGATCGACCCAAATCTAAAAATCATGTTCATTACCGGTTTTGCCGCCGTGACGCTGAACACAGAAAACGGTGCACCGACTGACGCTAAGGTTTTGTCCAAGCCATTTCACCTCAAAGACCTTGTCGACGAGGTCGATCGGCTCTTGACGGCGGAATAGTTCTTGGTGGCTGGGCTGCGGTTACAGAAACACTTGCCAGCGCACTCTTAAGCCATTATAGCAGCGGTCTTTGGTTCTTCGGGATCACGTTTAGGGCGGTTAGCTCAGCGGTAGAGCACTACGTTGACATCGTAGGGGTCACTGGTTCAATCCCAGTACCGCCCACCATCCTTCAGGCATACAAGTCGCTAGATCTGAAAGCGCAGGCGATTAAGCTGTGCCGTAGAGTCAGGCACAGTGTGCGCTCGCCTCCAAACCGCACTTGATCGCCGGTTCGTTTTCAGCTGACTTCTTCAACCACCAAGACCGTGCCGTTTGTGCCGACCACTTTAGCCTTGCTTCCAGTTGGCATATCCGGGCCCTCGACCGACCAAAGTGAGTCCCCCACATGCGCGCGGCCCCGACCACTGACAATTGGTTGCTCGATTGTGACGACACGGCCGACGTAGGAATTTCCTCTCACATTGAGATCAGGCTCATCAGATGGGCTTGCTGATGGCTTGGCGTATTGGCGGAAAAACCAAACACTGGCCAGTGCCAGAACACCAAATAGTATGACCTGCATCTGCCACGCCATGCCAATGGAAATCGCCAAGACGCCAACAATCGTGGCAGCGACACCGAACCAGACGAAATGAACGCCCGGAACAAGGGTTTCCAGCACAAACAACACGACCGACAAGATGAGCCAATTCCAAGGACCAAGGCTGAATAAGAAATCGGTAGCTGGCTGCATCGAGGTGTTCCTCTAGTCGTACAACATTCGACCGTCGATATAGGCCGAAGCTTTCTGCTTTGGTATTAATACCAGAAAACGGTCTATAAAGTGAAAACGGTCCGGGAATTGCCTGCCCGGACCGCAAATCTCAGGTGGTTTTAAGCGTTTCCACCACTCCAAGGTGACGGATTGGTGGTGGAAGCTCCACCGCCATTGCTGGATGACTTTCGATCGCCACCAAACGCTTCCTTGGCAATTTCTGCTACACCCGCCAGCGAGCCAATCATGGACGACGCTTCCAGTGGCATCATGAGGATCTTCTGGTTTGGCGACGCTGCAATGCCTTCCAACGCCTTCATGTAGTTGTTGGCAACGAAGTAATTGATAGCCTGTACATCACCCGAGGCGATCGCTTCACTCACCATCTGGGTTGCTTTCGCTTCAGCCTCAGCAGCACGTTCCCGAGCTTCAGCATCCTTGAAAGCGGCTTCGCGACGGCCTTCTGCTTCCAGCACGGCAGCGCGCTTTTCGCCTTCTGCTTTCAGAATGGCTGACTCTCGTGAGCCTTGAGCCTCCAGAACCTGCGCACGCTTGTCACGCTCGGCCTTCATCTGACGAGCCATGGAATCGACAATGTCGCGCGGCGGCTCGATGTCCTTTATCTCAATTCTCGTGACCTTCACGCCCCAGCTTTCGGTGGCTGCATCTACGACTTTCAACAGTTGGGCGTTGATAACGTCCCGGTTGGACAGAAGCTCATCCAGGTCCATCGAACCCATCACTGTACGAACGTTCGTCATCGTAAGATTGATGATGGATGATTCCAGCATATCGACTTCGTAAGCGGCCTTTGCAGCGTTGAGGCACTGATAAAAGTTTACTCCGTCTACACGCACCATTGCGTTGTCGCGGGTAATGACATCCTGACCAGGAATATCGAGAACCTGCTCTTTCATATTCATCTTGTAGCCGACACGCTCGATGACAGGCATCAGCAAGTGCAGTCCCGGGCCAAGCGTCCTGGTATAGCGACCAAAGTGCTCTACGGTGTAATTGTAGCCCTGTGGGACAATCTTCACGATGGACCAGAGCGTGGCAATCGCGAAGACCACAATAACCAGCGCCAGAATTCCACTACCTTCAAACATAGCGTCCTCTCCAAATGGAAAAAGATCAGCAAACACACTTCTGATCAGGGTATTTCTCCATACTGTGATAGGAGGACTTGGCGAAAATATAGTAAACGAAATTAAAATAACTTCGTCATTTTGGGCAAAAAATGAATTTAGAACCATTATGGTTCTACTATTAGTTGTATAAACTACTTTTAGAAACTCGATGATTAAGCCAAGAATTCATTGTGTCGTTTTTGTGCCCAACCAAGAAACCATTTTATGCGCCAACCCAGCCACTCAACTCACGCCGTACCAAATGTTCAATGAGATTCATCCCAGCTTCGCCATCGTTCAGGCATGGGATATGGGAGAATTCTTCGCCACCCGCTTCCCTAAAAGATTCAGCTGCTTCGACAGCGATCTCTTCGAGTGTTTCGAGACAATCCGAGACAAAACCTGGATTGATGACCGCAATTCTCTTCACACCATTGCGCGCCAACTCCTCGACGGTTTCGTCGGTATAGGGCTTCAGCCACTGCTCGGGCCCGAAGCGTGACTGAAAAGTGGAGACGAGCTGCTTATCACTCATACCGAGGCGGTCTCGTAAGAGCCGGCTCGTCTTCAGACATTGGCAATGGTATGGATCGCCAGCCATGAAATAACTATTTGGAATACCGTGGTAAGACGCAAGAATAACTTCCGGTTCCCTACTCAAGCCAGACAAATGACCTTCTATCGAGCCTGCGAGCGCTTCGATATAAGCCGGATCATCAAAATACGGCGGTACAGTCCGCACCGCTGGCTGCCAGCGCATTTGCTTCAGGGTATCGAAAGCTTTGTCGTTCACCGTTGCTGTCGTAGCTGCAGCGTAATGCGGATATAACGGGAACCACAGTATTCTCTCGCACCCGGCTTCTTTGAGTGAGTTTAACCGCTCAGGGATAGATGGGTTGCCGTACCGCATCGCCCAGTCGACAATGATGTTTGAGCCCAAACCGGTAAGTCGATCTGCTAGTTTTTCGCTCTGATTCCGAGTGTATGTCCGCAGAAAGCTTTCATCGAGTTCTTCGTTCCAGATCGATTTGTAAGCTTCTCCGACACGCTGCGGGCGTCTGTTCAATACTATGCCGTAGAGGATTGGATACCAATAAAGAGGTGACCACTCGATCACACGGCGATCGGTCAAGAACTCTGCAAGATACCGGCGCATGGACCAGTAATCCGTGCCATCCGGTGTTCCCAGATTTACGAGCAAGACACCAATCCGTCCAAAACTAACCTTTGGGTGGTCAGATGCTGCAGCAGCTGGAACGACTGCCAAGTGGTCTAAAAGAGTTCTGTTGCTCATGGTCACCAACGTGCGTTGTCCATACCGGATATAGAGTAGACAACGGCAGGTCCTGCAAATGTGAATTGTCGCAGTAAAGCAAACGTATTTACGCTCGGCCCACTTGGCCAGATCACAAAACGCCAAATTGGTCGCTTGTGGTTCCCCGACAGAAAGATCTCGACACTCAGATTTTTAATGGCTGCAAACAATGCAGTGACAGATATCCACTAAGGCAAGACGCTTGCTTGTTGCGAAGCGTTCAGTTCTTCTGCAAAGCCCTTTTGAACCCTCCAGTATGCTTCAACGCGACTACGGAATGCTTGCGGCGCCTCTGCACTCAGTAGCGCCCCTAACGCTCGCGCTTGCAAGCGCAATTCGAACTGTTCACGCGCTATAGCTGATGCCAGCTTCGCGACATCTCGCTTTGTCGCAGGACGCCCACGGGGGCTGGAAATAAACTCCTGAAAGACCGCTAAGTCATGGTCAAAGCCAAGGCACTCTGCCAACTGCTTGCTAACCGCTGCGCGTGGTTGCAAGCTATCAGGCCATGCGGTGCTCATCAGAAGAATGTGTCGGCGATGGAACTGCACTGCTTTACGCCATTCATGATATACTTCGGCGTCCGCTTCTGGTGCTAATTTCGCATTGTGANCCGTGAACTCAGCCATCGAGCGACCAAGACCTTTGATGAGAATATCTAGATTGACCCCGCCGACGTCGATATTTGCTAACAGATCACGCGCCTCTCCAAGCGCCGACAGAGCACGCTTTATCGGAGGNGTNGTCTCTTGACTGNTAGCTTCCTCTTGTGCCGCTTCAAGGGCCTGACGAACCCTGCGAACTGTCGCTGAATCTGCCACCCTACAAGTCGCCTCGAGGCGCTCCAACATCANCTGCATGACATCCAGGTCGCGAGACTGCGCCAAAAGACGGTTCAGGTCGCGGAATGNNGTGTTCGCAGTCCGATAATCTANCTTGCGCAACCCGTCCTTGACCAAGCGTAACAGNGATCGGATCCGCTTGACGCATTTGCGGGTCTCATGAACCGCGACGACTTTGTTTCGCTTTCTCTTGAGGATCTTTTCTGCGCGATCAACTTCTTCGAACAGNATGCGACGGGTTCCGTCGGCGACNTCCTCATCCAGTTGGAAGGCGTAAACCATTTGACTGTCAGTGCGNNCCCTTCAGGGCANGCAACCCCTTAATAACGATCATTAATCTCANCNAACAACTAGCATCTGNATACTNATCTGTCACACAATCTATTTGCCCGACTAAGGCCGGTGAATAGTCGCCCACTCCAGCCATTGCTCGACGCGACGCTCGGGTTGGGGGTGCACGAAAAAGTCTGTAATCACCGCCACGGATTGAGCGCCTGCGGATAGCACACCNTCNGCGCGTTCAATCGTNATNCCTGCAATTCCGACCAGCGNCAGATCGCCGACCCTCTCTTTCCAATCNGTGACACGTCCGAGCCCCTGTGGTGCCCAGGGCATTTCCTTTAACTTCGTTTCGTAAACAGGGCCTAGCGCCACGTAGTCCGGTTTCGCCCCCAACGCAATATCGAGTTCCTCATGGCTATGGGTTGATACCCCAAGTCTCAAGCCCGCCTCTTTGATGGCTTCAAGGTCGGCATCGGCCAGATCTTCTTGTCCGAGATGAATAAAGTCAGCCCCAGCTTCGATTGCGAGTTGCCAAAAGTCATTGACAATCAACTGACAGTTATGGGTTGCACATATCTCTAAAGCTTCTGAAATCTGCCGCCGCAGTTCGTCTTCCAACAAGTTCTTCGCGCGCAACTGAACCGTACGAACACCAAGCGGTACAATTCTCCGCAGCCAATCGCTGTCGGGCACGATNGGATAGAAGACATCTAAACCGATGTCGCGAGCAGCTTTATTGGTCACGCGTTCTTGTCCAAATCAAAGAAGGGGGTTCCGGCAACCGGCGTTGATGGTTCTGCCATATCACGCTGTTCCATCAGCCCTGACACGTAAGCTTGCCGTCCAGCCTCGATGGCTGCGGCAAATGCATGAGCCATCAACACGGGATCNCCAGCCTTAGCGACGGCCGTGTTGATCATAACAGCNTCNTAACCCATTTCCATACATTGCGACGCGTGCGATGGAGCACCGATACCAGCATCCACNACCAAGGGCGTGTCTGGGAAGTAGTTGCGCATCGTTTGCAAGCCATAAGGATTTGCAAGGCCCCGTCCGGTACCAATCGGGGCNCCCCAAGGCATCAGGACTTCACATCCTGCAGCAAGCAATCGCTCAGCTGCGCCGAGATCCTCCGTGGTGTACGGGAACACATCAAAACCCTGTCGTGAAAGCTCTCCTGCTGCCTCAACCAAACCGAACAGNTCCGGCTGCAGCGTGTCGTCGTTAGCAATGACTTCGAGCTTGATCCAAGTGGTCCCGAACAANTCACGTGCCATTTGGGCCGTCGTAATTGCTTCCTTAGGCGTCCGGCANCCCGCTGTGTTTGGCAGGACATTGACATCCCAGCTTTGNATCAACTCGAANAAGCGCTGCCCCGCACCTCCGCGGGCCGCCTCACGCCGCAATGAGACAGTTACAATCTCGCATTGGGATTTCTCCACGGCGGCACCCAAGATCGCTGGCGACGGATATTGCGCCGTGCCTAGCAGAAGCCGCGACCCCAACTGCTTGCCGTAGAAAGCCAGAGCCTGCTCCGGCGTGATTTTCCGCTCAATAATGTTCATCGTGATCAATCCGGACTGCCAATTACCCGCCTTGTCGAGGGGCGACAATCTCAATCCTGTCATTGTCTTCCAGGCCGCAGGCGTTCCTCGCAGCCGCTGCAACAAAATCTCCGTTCACTGCCGTGGCCACTTTGGAGTCACCATAGCCCAGCTCGACCAATAGCTCGGACAACGTTGCAGCACGAGTTCGTGCGGGTTCGCCATTGATCGTCAATGATTTGGCGCTCACTGCCATTTTAGTTGTATCAACCATGACCAATCAAGTTTAGACGTTTTATTACGTTGATGACACAGATACGCTTTTCGAAGCAAACATGGCAAGCTATGTCAGACCTGCACCGGAGCGATATCTTTGAGGTAAGTAACCTTTGAGGGAGCTTTCGCCGGTTCCAGCCTCATGCAAATGCAAGATGTACTTTCATCGACTTGCTGCGGTCGCTTGCCAGCTCAAAGGCTTCTTGCGCATGTGCGATATCCAGAGTGGCCATAACAAGAGGTTCAACGTCGATCAATCCTTTTGCCATCAGCTCGACAGCGTGACCGAACTCCAGGTGGAAGCGGAAAGTGCCTTTTAGTACAAATTCCTTGGCGACTATTGTATTCAGCGGCAGAGTGGCATTTCCGCCCAGGCCGACCTGTACAATCGTTGCACCGGGTTTCAGCGCGTTAAAAGCAACGATCAGAGCGCTGCTATTGCCAGACGCTTCGAATAGGACATCGAAGTAACCTTTGTCCGCTTCAAAACGCTTGAGACCCTTTTTATCGGACGAGACATTTATCACTTCGTCTGCTGCTGCGCTACGCATTATGGAAAGCGGTTCAGAAGCAACATCGGTCGCGACAATCTCCACTGCGCCTGCGCGTCTAGCCGCTATGGCACATAAGACCCCGATAGGCCCGGATCCAGTAACCAGAACACGCTTACCCAATAAAGAGCCTGCCTGCCGTGTTGCATGCAGGCAAACCGCTAAAGGTTCGGCCATGGCAGCCGCTGTCGCCGACATTTCGTCAGGCACGACGTGACATTGCGAAGCCTCTGCGACCAGATCCTGTCGAAAGGCGCCATGCACGTGCGGCATCCGCATAGCGCTGCCATAAAAACGCATATCGAGGCAATGGTTCTGTGCACCGGCCTGACAGTACTGACAGACCCCGCACGGTCGACTTGGATTGACAGCAACCAGTTGGCCAACTTGGAGGCTAGAGACGCCCGAGCCTAACTCAACAATCCTGCCGGATACTTCATGCCCAAGGATCATCGGCTGCTGAATGCGGACGGTGCCAAAGCCACCGGCATGATAGTAGTACAGGTCCGAGCCGCAAATTCCTCCGCGCTCAACGGCTATCCGCACTTGCCCCGATCCGAGTTGATCTTGCGGCAATTCATCGACTCTCAGGTCATGAGGCGCATGAATAACAACGGCGCGCATATNAAGTGGCTNTCCTCGGTTGCGATTATTGGCCCGATACAGTCGTGGCCNCAGACACTGGTCGGAATAAGCTTCAGCAGATAGAAACGACGCAACATAGAAGTCAATCGAAAGGATACCGCGGTGACCGCATTGGAGCAATTCAGCCTCAAGGGCAAGCGAGCACTTATCACAGGATCATCNGCGGGCATCGGCCTTGCGTTGGCGTCAGGTATNGCTGAAGCGGGTGCAAGTGTTATTATCAATGGACGCACNGCTGAGAAAGTAGCCAATGCGGCGGCACCNCTTCGNGCGGCTGGGCACGATGTGCATGAGAAGGCTTTCGACGTCGTTGAGGCGTCCGCTGTCGACAATGCGATCGCAGAAATCGAGTCCGAGATCGGTGCCATTGATATCNTNGTCAACAATGCCGGCATCCAACGCCGNGGTGCCTTAGAGGAGTTTCCTGTTGAGACTTGGCGCGAATTNATGAGNACGAACCTGGATGGCGTTTTCTATGCTGCCAAGGCTGTCGCCCAGCATATGAANAAACGGGGTAGCGGNTCNATCATCAACATCTGTTCTGTTCAAAGCGAGTTGGGTCGTCCNACGATTGCGCCTTACACTGCGTCGAAGGGTGCAGTCAAAATGCTGACAAAAGGCATGGCGATCGATTGGGGACAGCATGGCATTCGCGTTAACGGACTAGGACCTGGCTACTTTGCGACTGAACTGAATGAAGCTCTCGTCGCTGATGAGACGTTCTCCGCGTGGCTCTGCGATCGTACNCCACTCGGACGGTGGGGTAAGGTTGATGAGTTGGTTGGTGCTGCAGTGTTCTTGTCTTCAGATGCAGCGAGTTTTGTGACCGGTCATGTTCTCTACGTTGACGGCGGCGTCACAGCGCGTCTCTAGTTTTCAGGAAACGCGATCGCCTCGCCTGTGATCTTCCAGGGCTTGTACTTCTTCATGCAAGACTGGAAAAGATNGGACTCGAGGATTTCAGATAGCCATCGTTGCAACTCAGGAACTGGCTGTTTTGCAAACCAATCCGCATCCGTGTTTGCAAACTGGCGCACAAAGGGAGCAATCGCAATGTCAGCCAAGCTGAGGCGNTCGCCGAACAGATAAGGGCTCTGCTGAAGGCGTTCGTTCAGCTCGGCTAGTACCGNCATGCCGGCTGCACGATGTTTCGAAGCGTCAACGCCGTCGCCATCGTTCTCGTGCGTATATCTGTTGGCNTACTTATAGCGATCAAGGTGCCTTTTGAAATCACTGTCGATGCGGGCAATCATTTCGAGCATGTCATTTTTGGTGCCCATTTGTGGATTNAGAAGGCCTTGTGGGTCGTTGCGCCCAAGTGTCCACAGCATGATCTCCAGGCTTTCGTCGCATACAGTCCCATCCGGCTCCACAAGGACGGGAACAGTTGCCTTTGGAGACACGGCAACCATTTCGTCNGGCTTGTCGCGCAGAACAATCTCGCGCAATTCACACTGCTGACCAGACACAACTAAGGCCATGCGCGCGCGCATGGCAAAGGGGCAGCGGCGGAACGAATAAAGGATAGGCCGTGATTGATCCGTCATGATAGCGAAACCAGTTTNCTATCAGNNGATTCTAAAGATCGCCTGCCTTAGCGCGATCGCGCAAAACGAATTTCTGGATTTTGCCTGTCGATGTTTTTGGCAACTCGCCAAACACGATCGTCTTCGGGATCTTGTAACCGGCCATGTTCTCGCGGCAGAAGGCGACGACTTCATCCGNGGTTAGTCCTGCAGCTTCGTTAGTTGGCGTGACAAAGGCGCAGGGTGTTTCACCCCACTTCTCGTCAGGTCGTGCCACGACAGCCGCTTCCATGATCTTTGGATGCTTGTAGAGAACCTCTTCGACTTCCAACGATGAGATATTCTCGCCACCTGAAATGATGATGTCCTTAGAGCGATCCTTGACCTCGATATATCCATCAGCGTGCCAAACGGCCAAGTCACCAGAATGGTAAAGTCCGCCCGCGAATGCGTCGTCTGTGGCTTCCTGGTTCTTCAGATAGCCCTTCATGACTGTATTACCGGACAGCATGACCTCGCCCATGGTCTCGCCATCCATTGGGACCGGCTCTAACGTATCAGGATGAGCAACGATCATCTTGTCGACCAGTGGCATTGGCACACCCTGCCTTGCCATCAAGGCGTAGCGTTCCTCGGTAGGGCGCTGATCCCATTCAACAGGGAATACGCAAGTTGTGGAGGGACCGTAGCTTTCCGTCGTGCCATAAGCATGAAGGACTTCAAACCCCATTGCTTCCATGTTTTGGATTACAGCCGACGGCGGGGCCGCCCCGCCCGTCATCACGCGGGTGCGCTGCGGCAGTGTTCTCTTTGCGATATCGGGCGCGTGGATCAGCATATTGAGCACGATGGGTGCGCCGCACATGTGGGTGACTTTGTGAGTCACGATGTCGGCAAATATCCGCGCGGGATCAACTCGCCGTAGGCACACGTGGGTTCCNCCAACAGCCGTCACCGCCCAGGTGTACGTCCAGCCTGAGCAATGGAACATTGGCAATGTCCAAAGATAGCGGCTCTCGTGATCGAGCTTGAACGAAACAGCATTGGACAACGCATTTAAATGTGCGCCGCGGTGGTGAAACACGACACCCTTAGGGTTACCGGTCGTTCCGGATGTATAAAGAAGGCAGATCGCATCCCACTCATCTTGCGCGCCCTCATAAACGAAATCAGCATNGCCTGAAGCCAGGAAATCCTCATATTCAACGTTGCCGAAGCTGGGCTGTCCGGTGGTCTCGACATCAGCAATGTCGATCACGATCGGCTTCTGCTCCATACCTTCCAATGCCGGGGCGATGGTTGCATGAAACTCACGATCGGCAAGAAACAACTTTGCTTCTCCGTGCTCCAGGCAAAAGCGTATCNTTGCCGGATCTAAACGGATATTGATCGGATTCAGCACCGCCCCAAGCATTGGCACAGCGAAATGCGCTTCCAGCANTGCTGGCACATTGGCCGCCTGAATGGCGACCGTATCGCCGCGCAAAATGCCAGCCTTGCTCAGCGCGTGCGCCAAGCGGCGACAGCGATCGTAGAATTCGGTGTAAGTGAAATGGCGCTCACGATCGATGACGGCGGTTCTATCAGCAAAGAAAGTTGCAGCACGCTCGAGAAAGCTTATTGGGCTCAAGGCCACATAGTTTGCNTTGTTCTTGGCGAGCTCGGGGCTGTCCCAATCCATCGACCACTCCGTAAATGTCTCNGCACGCCTGCGTGCCACTTCAGAACTCAATTGGNCGAACTCTATAGCGTCATTCCGTAACGNGTGCACGCCCCTTCAGAGCACGTGGATTTCGCACTTCAAGTTCCGCGACAAGATGCTTTTCCAGTCTTGCGCGCAATTGTGGGTGCGTATCGTCGGTAATTGTGCCAGCCCGGATATCTTTGGCGAGATCTTTCAAGCTACCCTCACCGTCATNATAAATCTCATCTAAAAGCGCCCAAGTCGCGGCTTCTGGCTCACACATGATTTCCCGGCGGGCGGTTTCGAGAGCATTAATCGTCATAGCGAGTGGATAGCGCCCCTCACCACTGAGATTGTCCCNCACATCCGTCTTAAGTGTTTGAATGGCGAGATCTATNAGCGTTTCAGCTGAGATCCTGGGCATATCAAAATACTCCCGTTCCAGCCTCGTAGGCTTTGATGCCATCGATTGCTTCGAGCTCCAGCTCGGTCACCATTAGTCCCGTGAGGGCTAACTCAACCGATTGCTCGCCGCTCTTGCGATAACGATCACCTTGCAGATGGGCGATTGTTGCCCATTTGGAAGCAGCCATGATCTCCCAATATCGAAGTTTGAGAGGATCAAGCTTGCGGTCGGCCGCCTCTTCATAGGGCGTGACAAAATCACCATAACTCGCTATTCCACCGGCAGGTCGATGCGCGTTCCCGAAACGCCAACAATTTGCGCAGAACCACCCGATATCCTCGTCAGGATCGCCCCAGTGTGAGAATTCCCAATCAAGTATGGCCGTCAACTGACCATCATCCACCAGGTAGTTCCCGGTCCGGAAATCGCCATGAATAAGGGCAAGCTCACCCCCGTAGTAGGGAGCATTCTCAGCAAGCCAACATAAAACATACTCGAGCGCCGGTCGCGGCTCCGGTGAGCCATCAAGCGCGGCTCGAAATTTGGCGATCTCCTGATGGGCCGGATTGCCGATCGGAACTGGCAAAGCTGAGATCTCAGCATTGGATGGGCGGACACTGTGAATTCTGGCCAGTTGCTGCGCCAAATCAGCAGCCAAGGCCGAGCCCCACTTCTCAAGACCTGGATCCCGGACAATTTTGCGAGCTTGTGCATTGCCTCTAGCGAAACCCTGTAACAGGAACGGCGCACCAATAATGTCATCACGCTCACAGCGAGCAATCGGTTCGGCAACGCGTGCACCGGCGCCATGAGCCGCTTGCAGTACGGCAAACTCACTCGCACGATCCAAACTTAGTGAAAGCACTGCCGCAGCGTCGGTCCGCATTACCCACGTATGGTTCCCCGCGCGTGGACCATCATCAACACTCAAATCCAAGCGCCAGTTTTCCTGAATGGCGCCACCACCGAGCAGCAGCGCTTCATTGACCGTTACATTGGATGCTGACACGGCTTCAGCAATGAAAGCTTCGAGAGACGAGAGATTACTGGTATCCAGCGTCCGCTGGCGGGCTTCTTCGGCCATCCTATCCACCTAGCGACAGCAATGTGCCGCCATCAACAGAGACGACACTGCCTGTCATGTAACTCCCGGCNTCTGACGCGAGCAGCAAGAGTGGGCCATCCAATTCTTTCAATTGACCGGCGCGAACCATTGGGACTTTGGACAGTAACTTCTGACCGTCATCGCTCACCAGAAAGTCAGAATTCATCTCGGTCGATATATAGCCCGGCGCCAGTGCGTTGACGCGAATACCGCTTCTCGACAGCTCAAGTGCCATCGCCTTGGTGAGCTGAAGCACTGCCGCCTTCGAAGAACAGTAATGCGCGAGCGATTTGACCACTCCCAAACCCAGGACAGATGCGATGTTGATGATCGAGCCGCCACCCGTTGCCTGCATCCGACGCGAGGCCTCCTGCGCCACGCGAAAAACACCATCAAGGTTGACATCCAGCACACCACGCCAGCTCTCTTCAGTCATGCTTGTGAAATAGGTAGGGTCTGCAATTCCTGCGTTATTCACAACAACTGACAAGGGACCCNCNGCCTCCTCAGCNGCATTGAATNCGGCATCAACGCTGCCACGGTCGGTGACATCGATCNCAACNGCATGGGCATTATGTCCTTTAGATTGGAGCTCGGCGGCAAGCTCCTCCAACCGTTCGATGCGGCGCGCGGCCAGAACCACCTTCGCGCCAGCNTCTGCAAGGACTGCCGCNAAATGACGGCCCAACCCAGATGACGCTCCNGTCACCAAGGCAGCCTTACCTTCCAATGATAGCNGNGAAGATACACCTGCGCTCACGTCAGCTCTCCAAATCATTCATTCTGTTTCGAGAGTTATCTAACGGCACTCGTGCATTATTACCAGTTAAGGCACAAATTTATCTCTAGCTCGCTGCTGCTAGCTGAGATTCACCCGATAATGAAGATCCCGCAAGTCACAAACACTAACGCGCCATTCGATCGGACGGCCATCAATCGCATACGTTAGGCGGTCGATCCTCAAGAGCGGGGCTCCTGAGTTGATGCCGAGCGATTTGGCTTGTGTCTTATCCGCCTGAATCACAGTGAGACGCTCAACAGCCTGACCAACGGTTATACCATACTCTTTCTGGAACAAGTCGTAGAGCGTATTCGGCACCTCGGACTTATCGCCCAGCCCTTTGAAGAGTGTTTCTGGTAGTACGATCAGTTCGATAATAGTGGGCTCGTCATCAACTGTCCGAATTCGACTATGGCGAATGACGCGTTCGCTCCGGTCAATACCAAGCTGCTTCACTTCGGCAATCTTAGCCTTACCGCTCCGTGTACGGCGTTCGCGACTTGCAGGGATTACCCAGTTACCGTCTCGATCGTAGAACTGAAAGAAGCGGAAGAGTACGTCAGCCGGTGTATGTGCTGCTACAAAAGTGCCTCGCCCCTGNCGGCGGACAAGCAACTTGTCAGATGTTAGGGCGCCAAGTGCCTTGCGGACTGTACCTTGGCTGACGCCAAGCTCATCGGCCAGCTGGAACTCGTTCGGCAATACCATTCCCGGCGTCCAGGTCCCATCCTGAATGCGCCCAAACAGCAATTCTCGAACTTGTTCGTAGAGCGGACGGGCATCCGGTTTAGCCATTGGTAGCCCTTGCTTTTCAGTGATGTATCGCAATGCATTCACATATTTCATTGCATCACGCACTTTACGCGCAAACTTATATCTTATATNAGACTTTGATCAAGATTATTTCCTNAAAAATCNTCAGAACAACACTCAGCCATNGGAGAAAACACTTGGCCAAGNTTCCGCAGTTTCTCGTTCACAGCCCGGCAGACAATGTCGGNGTTGTTGTTGTTGAAGATCTGAAAGCAGGCTCACGCATGCTTGGCGTCATCACCGAGAACGATACGACAACCAATGTCACGGCGAAGCACGACATTCCTATCGGTCACAAGGTGGCCCTGACGAACCTGAAAGAAGGCGACACCATCATCAAGTATGGCGAAGATATCGGCATCATGGTTGGCGACGCTAAGAAGGGCGAGCACGTCCACACACATAATCTNAAGACGAAGAAGTGGTANAATTCCGGCGCTCACGCGCTGCCAACAAGTCTCTCTACCAATCTTTGACAATCGAATGCCCTAAATATGAGGACACGCCCCATGGCCAAAGCTGCCACAAAGTCTAAGCGTAAGAAGTCAAATCTTTCATTCCACGGCTGGCGTCGCGAAAACAAGCGCGTNGGTGTACGTAACCACGTGGTCCTGCTGCCACTCGATGACCTTTCCAACGCTGCCTGCGAAGCCGTTGCGAATAACATCAAAGGTACTATCGCACTTCCACATGCGTACGGCCGCCTCCAGTTCGGCGCCGACCTTGAGCTCCACTTCCGCACTCTGATCGGCATTGGCTCCAACCCAAACGTCGCAGCCGTTGTGGTCATTGGTATTGAGGACGGTTGGACCGGCCGCGTTGTTGATGGCATTGCCAAGACAGGCAAGCCTGTTACCGGCTTCGGCATCGAAGGCACAGGCGATATCGGCACAATCGCCAAGGCTTCTCGTATTGCGAAAGAATATGTCCACTGGGCTTCTGAATTACAGCGTGAAGAATGCGGCATCGAAGACCTCTGGGTTTCAACGAAGTGCGGTGAAAGTGACACAACCACTGGTCTTGGCTCATGCCCAACTGTCGGCAACATGTATGACAAGTTGATCCCACAAGGCATTCACGGTGTTTTCGGTGAAACGAGTGAGATCACCGGCGCTGAACACATTTGTAGAGAGCGTGCTATCAACGAAAAGGTCGCAGAAAAGTGGTTCAAAACCTGGCAGGCTTACCAAGATGACGTCATCGAAGCCCACAAGGTTGACGACCTCTCAGACAGTCAGCCGACGAAAGGTAACATTGCCGGCGGCCTTACAACGATTGAAGAGAAGGCACTTGGCAACCTTGAAAAGATTGGCCGTGATTGCCGTTACATTGATGTTCTCGAGCCCGCTGAAGCACCACGTAAGGGCCCAGGTCTCTACTACATGGATACCTCTTCAGCAGCCGCNGAATGTGTGACCCTTATGGCAGCAGGTGGATATGTTGTTCACACCTTCCCAACTGGCCAAGGCAACGTAATCGGCAACCCAATTGTTCCAGTTATCAAGATCACGGCNAACCCACGCACTGTCCGGACGATGCCAGAGCACGTGGANGTTGATGTTTCAGGCATTCTGCGCCGCGAAATGACAATNGAGGATGCGGGCGATTCNCTCATCGACATGATTGTTCGTACATCGAACGGACGCTTAACGGCGGCAGAAGCGCTTGGTCACCGTGAATTTGTCATGACCAAACTCTATCGCAGTGCCTAAACGAGTCATTCGATAGAACCACACGATATTCGCCTCGCGGCTATATCTCCGCGAGGCGAGTGCGTATTGTATGACTCGAGATCTCGATCACTCAGGCTAAATAGCTTTTCGCACGAAGAACCAGGGGATTTTGATGAAGATCATTGGCATCCGAGATGCGATCGCACCGATCCCGTCACCAATGCGGAACTCTGTTATTTCGTTCAACAAGATGACAATCAGCGTGGTTGCTGTTGAGACNGATGTCGTCCGTGATGGCAAACCGGTTATTGGGTTGGGNTTTTGCTCTAACGGCCGCTATGCGCAATCAGGNATTATTCGGGANCGTCTTGCACCCCGCATCCTCGAAGCAGACCCCGCATCCCTTGTTGATGAAGCCAACGGCAACCTACACCCAGNCGCAGTTTGGTCTGCNATGTTAAGCAATGAAAAGCCTGGCGGGCATGGCGATCGCGCAGTTGCCGCTGGTGCNATTGATATGGCAGTTTGGGATGCTGTCGCCAAGATTGCTGAAGTCCCTCTTTGGAAGCTCCTCTCAGACCGCTACAACGGCGGCCAGCACGATGATCGCGTCCTCGTCTACTCCGGTGGCGGGTACTACTACCCAGGCAAGGAGAAAGAGGGGCTGCAAGAGGAGATGCGGAACTGCCGCGAGCGCGGCTATCAGATCCTCAAGATGAAGATCGGCGGCGCAGATCTGGAAACGGATTGCCGCCGGATTGAATGGGCGCTTGAGGTCGCCGGTGGAGGTGACAAGCTCGCCGTNGACGCCAANGGCCGCTTCGAGCTGACCGAGGCCCTGGATTACGGCCGCAAGCTCTCCGAGTACGATCTGCTTTGGTACGAGGAACCGTGCGACCCGCTGGATTACCGAGCACATGCTGTCCTTGCCGACGAGTTAAGTGTGCCCATAGCCACCGGCGAGAACTTATTCTCTGTGCAAGATTTCAAGAACCTTTTGCGTCATGGTGGGCTTCGCCCGCACATTGACTGGCTGCAACCAGATCCATCGCTCTGCTATGGCCTGACGGAAAGCCTTCGCATACTTGATGTTTCTGAGAGCATGGGNTGGGCACGGCGTCGCTGTGTTCCACACGGTGGACATCAGCTCGGGCTAAATATGGCTATCGGCCTGCAACTCGGNGGGTCNGAAAGTTACCCNGGCGTCTTCCAGCCCTACGGCGGGTTCNCCGACGACATTCCAATCATTGACGGCTTTGTGACTCCCCATCAGACACCGGGAATCGGCATGGAGCTGCGTGCGGAAATGATGGCGGACCTGCAAAACCGTTTGGAGCTGGAATAAATAGCGTCACAACTTCNACCGAGAAATCTAAGTTCTGATTTAATGTGTGCCTCCAACAGCGAAGTTTTAACATGGAGGAAGGGGACAGCAGCGTGACCGAAACATTCACTCAGGATGACCTTGTGGCGCTTGTGCAGAAGGCATTTGTTGCCTCGAAAACAAGTGAGCATAATGCTTGGAGCGTTGCGGAAGCTTTGGTTCAGGCCGAAGTTGATGGCCAAAAAGGCCATGGGCTCTCTCGGATTGCAAGTTACTCATTGCAATCCAAAGCAGGCAAGGTTGATGGATTTGCTCAACCTGACCTGTTGGAACGCAGATGTGGAGCGGTTCTGGTTGATGCCCGCAATGGCTTTGCCTATCCAGCCTTCCAGCTTGCCATCGATCATCTCGCCGAGTCTGCGAAACACACAGGCATAGCCGCCGCGGCAATCGCCCATTCGCATCATTGTGGTGTCCTTGGATGGCATGTCGAGCGCCTCGCATTGCAAGGCCTTGTCGCATTCGGCGTCGCCAATACACCTAGCGCCATGGCGCCATGGGGTGGCACGAGCCGTCTGTTTGGCACCAATCCGATAGCGTTTGCGGCNCCACAACGNGACGCGCCTCCAGCAGTTGTTGATCTTGCACTTTCGCGCGTTGCACGTGGCAAGATCCTGACCGCCGCGCAGAAAGGCGAACCAATCCCAGATGATTGGGCAACCGACGCTGATGGCAACGCAACCACTGACGCGAATGCGGCTCTCAAGGGCACTCTTCTCCCAATTGGCGATGCCAAAGGGGCTGCGCTTGCATTCATGGTGGAGACCATGGCGGTTGCATTNACAGGCTCAAAATTCGCGTTCGAAGCTTCGTCGTTCTTCGATGATCAGGGCGGGCCTCCAAACGTCGGTCAGNTCCTGATTGCAATAGACCCCGCCGGGTTTGCAGGTGAAGACGTCTTT
Organism: Filomicrobium sp.; assembly: GCA_002689605.1. Lineage (GTDB taxonomy): Bacteria > Pseudomonadota > Alphaproteobacteria > Rhizobiales > Hyphomicrobiaceae > Tectiglobus. The sequence continues at coordinate 6,563 of NZGY01000045.1, read as the reverse complement.
CTGGACCGATTTGCGCTTCTCGCTAAAGAGTTTGAAAATGATCCCGGCGCTCGCCTTCCTGGATCCAGGCGCCTGGCTCTACGCGAGACAGTGGCCAAAGATGGCATTGCTGTTGATGCAGACATGGCTCAGACAATCCGCAATCTTGCAGAAGCCGCGTGACCTAAAGGCGGGACNGTTCTAAAGTCAGCCTATTNGCCAATCATANNAATGGGAATAGGAGGAAACTATGATTCAGGTTGTTGCGGTGATCACAACCAAGCCCGGCAAGCGAGAAGAGGTTTTGACGGCCTTTCGCGCCAATATGCCAGCTGTCCATGCAGAAGATGGTTGCATTGAGTATGCCCCTGCGGTTGATGCAGACGGCTTCGGCAGCTTTCAAACGCCGATTGGCCCAGACACGTTCATGGTGATTGAGAAATGGGCAAGTGCTGATGCCTTAAAGGCTCACGCTGCAGCTCCCCATATGAAGGAGTATGCCGGCAAGGTCAAAGACCTGCTGGAAAGCCGCGTCATACACATCCTTGAGGCAGCCGGCTAATACAAAAGTGCCGGCGCATGAAATTGTTGCGCCGGCTTAATTACTCGCGAGGGCTCACGGCGTGCCTAGCGCGACGACTTTTCGGCAAATGGTCAGCCTTGCAAACGATACCTGAGGATGCGGATCAAGCTCGCTGCACTTCCTACCAAGCAATGCCTTGATAGGTTGGATCCTCCTTCGCGCTTGTATAGAGCCGCGCCAAGTCGATGACGTGAACGTGCGGTTCGCGCTCAGAGACCAATCGGCGGAACTCAGGGGTCGCGTGCGAAACAACCACCACATCCACCGAGTTCATCAGTGTATCGCCATCACTCGCGCAAAGGGCTTCCAATTCATCCATCAGATCGGCCTGACTGGCTGTGGAGTGCTTGACGTAAGCCAACTGCCCGTCAAGTGAGGGCCCAAACCGCAGGTTTGGATCGTAGGCTACCAAATCTTCTCCGCGATTTCTCAGTTGAGCCATCAGCTCCAAGGTTGGGCTTTCACGCACATCGTCGGTCCCCGGCTTAAAGTTGACACCCAGAACGCCGATGCGCTTGCCGTGATATGGTTCGAGTAACTTCATCGCCTGAGCTATATGGCTGTTGTTCGACGCCATTAAGCTGGCCACCAAAGGAACATCAACACCTTTTTCTTCGGCGAGGTGGCTGACAGCCCGCACTTCCTTTGGCAGGCAGGATCCACCAAAGGCAAAGCCCGGCTTCAGATAGTAAGGTGATAGATTCAATTTCGTGTCCTTGACGAACACATTCATCACCTCGTGGCTGTCAATCTCGAGCGACTTGCAAATGCGGCCAATCTCGTTGCCGAAAGCGACTTTCGTGGCATGCCAGACGTTGTCTGCATATTTGACCATCTCCGCTGCTACGATTGAGATCATCAGAACATTTTCGTCTATCGCGCGGTAAATGGTCGAGGCTATTTCTCTGGACCGCTCGTNTGATGCTCCAACAACTGTCTTCGGTGGGGCGAAGAAGTCTGCCACTGCGACNCCTTCGCGNAGGAATTCAGGATTGAAGCANAGCCCAAAATCAANGCCTAACTGCTTGCCGGAAGCAGCAGCAACCTCNGGACCGACCACATCGAGCGTTGTTCCTNGCGGCACTGAGCAACGCAGTACGACCAGATGGAACGTATCTTTCATCGCGATGGCTTGACCAATCGCNCGGCTTGCCTGACGAACATAAGTCAGATCGCAACTGCCATCAGCTGCCGTTGGCGTCCCAACTGATAGGAATGTCACGTCTGAATTTAGGACTGCCTCCACAAGATTCGTAGTGGCATCAATCCGACCTCGCTCAACGCCCTCTGTGAGCNGCTNTTCAAGCCGGTTCTCTACGATTGGGGATTTGCCGTCTTTGATTGAACGAACTTTGTCTTCGGAGATATCCACGCCGAGCATGTCGAAACCAAGATGGGACAGACAGGCGACTGAAACAGCTCCGACATATCCNANACCAACAACACTGATGCGTGGCTTGGTCTCCAAGCCGCCTTCGATCACACGGAATGGCGCGTTCGCTACAGATCTTCCTACCGTCGGATCCATTCTCGACATACTCTTTCAAGCTCCCCGATGCGGAAATCATTTCCNCACATATTCANTCCAACTTCTCTGCCCCTTGCTTTTCTTGANTTAGCGGACAGAGTTCGACCCTCACTTGCGGAGTATCTCAGTAAAGTCTGGGAANCTGATACAATTAATCTCTGAAATTGTTTTCAATTTAAGAATGGAAGCANAATGCGCATTGTGTGCCAGGTTGGAACAACCAATAATTCAGAGTAAATCATAACAATCAAGAACAACACTCCAAATGAAAATGTAGTCAGATAAAATGCCATCCACTCNCGCGCAGCNACGACCCAACCATCACCAGNAAANCCCTGCTTCTGGTTGCCACGGTTGGCCCACTTTTGCTTGGACAGGCGCCACATCATGTAGACTTTGACCAGTGCGTTAAGAAGCTGGTTTGCATACAGCGTCCAAATAAAATTCAGATCTATAGTTCTGGAATAAGTGAAAAGCACGAGAGAAAGCAGCCCACGCGTGATTGCAATATATATTGTGTAAGCGATAATGAAGGCCCAACCTATTTTCATCGNTGCNGCAATGGCAAGCACCGGTGAAAATAACATTGTCCAAACTGCNATCCGCTGATCGACGCAACACCACCAGATAAAGAACGGCATCTTATGCGGCCCAAGCGCGATGGCACGNTGACCGTTNCGCAGCATATTTCCTGACCAGCGACGTAGGTTCTCGACCATTCGCTGGCGCCCATCACCTTCGACAATCTCGATTGTGTAACCACGTGCATCTGGCACATAGAGCATTTTCACGTTGTGCTTCAGCAGTGCATACCAACTACTTTTGTCGTCACCCGATAGGAAGCAGAATTTGCCCCAAAGCCAGTGATCTAGGTAATCTGCTTACTGTAAGCGTATGAACTCATTGCTGACTATGTGAGTTGCCCGAAAGACCGAGAAGCGGCCTGTCAGTGTCAGAACGCGGTTGGACAGCGCATGGCTTTGCATCGCCAGGCGCCGTTGCGCGAACCGCATAGACAGCCATGACTGCATCCACTTTGGACCCACGACGACGACATCCTCGTCTGTTGTGACAGCATGCAGCTCCGGGTCAGCAGCGAACATCGACAAGCAAAGAGACAGACAGCCTTTGTCGAGTACAAAGTCACCGTCCATAAATGCAACGATATCATTCTTGCCGAGGCCCTCCCGTGACATCGCACGGAGAAGGAGCGCAATTGCTATACGCTTGCCTGGCTGGTTCTGACGGATAATGCGCAACTCAATATCTAGATCTGCACCGACCAGCTTGAAGTGATTGATCAGTGTTTGCTCGTCTTCAAGCTCGCTGGAGCAGAGCCAAACCGTTGCGGGCCGACCGATATCGCGCACTTCGGCGCAAATCGAGCGCGCCACAGCTTCCGCCGTCGTACGCTCTTCCCGAATTGTGGTCATGAGAACGTGGACCCGGTCAGGGCGCCAACCTGAATCCCAAATGGCATCAGCTCGTGCGCGGATGCGAGGATAAGCAATGCGCTCATAGATGATGGCGCGGATCCAGTGGTTCAACCACCAGCCATATCGCCAAATGCCAAGGACACCCATGACATAAACGAATTCTCGACCATCCGGATTCCAGATCTGATTGGGAACCAGCGTTAGGGCAGAGAGGCAAATGCAAAAGTACAGTGCAAGCTGGAAGAGAACTTTGGGCGACCACTTCTNATGAAATGCTAGAGGGATCGCTGGATCACTGAGGCGGAGCTGCTCATTCATCACGGCTACGCCCTACATTTCCCTACAGCCAATGACGCGTTATCTGCTGAGCCTCGATTTTGAGTTTAACGCGCGCTGCTTAGCTTCTTGCGAAGCAATGATCCGAAGATGCTGGAGCTTGTCCGATTTCTCTGGCTCGACCCTGACGGTCATACACACATCCCACACAGTACAAAGTTGGCTGATTATATTTTCAGGCCTGCAACTTTGCACTTTCGCATGGCTTCGTAAAAAAAGGCCTTCAGGTNCCNACCAAGCACCATTCAACGTTCAGTTTTCGCGCGTCACAGACATACGATATTGCCGAAACTGCNCTGAGGCTCGATTAATCAAGGTATTGAAATCCANATGAAACTACCGCTCGCTAGGCATAGCCCCATGACGTTTGCTGGATNTTAACAAGGCACTAACGCANCTAGACGTTNGCTACCTTGCAACCGACGCCACGAACAACTTGAGCGGCTTTTCAAACTACTAGAAGGCGGGAACCGCCTACGGAACAATTTTGCCCGGGTTCAATATGTTTTGCGGATCGAGTGCCTGCTTGATCTGGCGCATAACATTAACGCCACTGCCGACTTCGGCCTCAAGGTACTTCACCTTGCCCTGTCCTATACCGTGCTCGCCAGTGCAGGTACCTTCCATGGCAATGGCCCGATCCGCTAAGCGACCGAGGAACCCTTTGACCTTCTCGCGCTGCTCCGGGTCGTTTTGATCGAATACCGGTGACGTGTGGAAATTGCCATCGCCGACATGGCCAACGATCGGGGCGACCAGACCAATCTCTTCGATGTCTTTCTTTGTCTCCAATACGCATTCCGCCATTCTGGAAATCGGTACGCAGACATCAGTTGCGAGCGTATCAAGCGCTGGCCACGTCGATCGCACTGCCCAATAAGCTTCGTGACGTGCCTTCCAGAGTCGACTGCGATCCTCCTCACGCTCGGCCCAATCAAACTTAATNGCGCCTTCTTCCTCGGCCAGGGCACGGAACTGTTCCACTTGATCTCTAGCTGCGACTTTGGTGCCGTGAAACTCTAGGAACAGGGTTGGCGTTTCCTCTAAGGATAGCTTTGANTNAAANTTGGTGGCTTGGATTTGCACTTCNTCCAACAGTTCCACGCGCGCTANNCCNAGACCAAGTTGTATAGCCTNAATGACAGTATTGCAGGCACCTTCCAAGGTCTTGAATGGACAAACAGCTGCAAGAATGGTTTCAGGAATGCCATAGAGCCTGACCGTGAGNTCGGTGATGATGCCCAAAGTTCCCTCTGAGCCAACAAGTAGTCGCGTGAGGTCATAGCCCGCAGCAGACTTCCGGGCCCGACCGCCAGTCCTGACAATTGAACCATCCGCCATGACAGCCGTCGCGTTCAACACGTTTTCGCGCATTGTCCCGTAGAGCACAGCGTTGGTTCCGGAAGCCCGCGTTGCTGCCATACCGCCCAGAGTTGCCTCTTCAGCGCCAGGATCGATCGGGAAGAAAAGTCCCATATCGCGCAGGTATTCATTGATCGCCTTGCGCGAAATACCTGGTTGCACGACGCAATCCAGATCCTCTTGATTGACTGAAATCACATCACTCATGTTGGCGAAATCAAGCGAGATCCCACCAAGTGGCGCGTTCACATGCCCTTCTAGCGAAGTTCCTGCACCAAATGGGATGATCGGCACATTGTGTGTCCCAGCGATGCGCACAATTTCTCCAGCCTCTTCAGTGCTATTTGGCCAAACAACTACATCTGGCATTTCGTTTTCGAGCCAAGTCAGTGTATGCCCGTGTTGACGGCGGATTGCTTCGCCCGTCTGCACCCTATCAGCAAATCGTTGCCGCAGAATGGCTATCACCGTTTCAACATTCGGATTTGCCGGTCCGGAGGATTTTGCGGCTTCCATTTTTCTTCCCTAGCGCTGGAGATTTGCTCGTTCTTTAACCTGACAGANANCTAAGCGCGTCACGACAATAACGCAATGTGACGGTTCAACTGACATTGATCGAAATAGCTCAGAACGTTTGATTGATTTGCAAGTGAGAGAGCAGTTTTTGTCCCGAACATGGATATACCAAGCTGCGCTAACCGCTCTTGGATTTGCCCTGCTCGCCAATCCTACGGTAGCGCAGGAGCAAGCTACTACGCCAACACAGTCAGGCTGGAAAGTTATTGCTAAGAAATCAATCCGCTTTNGNGGTCTGATTCAGCGCATTGACTTGAAGCAGTTAGNGCAACCCGTTCGNGGGCTCAAAATTCGTACCCGCGGTCGCCGGATGACATTTTCAAGCATCAAGGTCCGTTTTCGCAATGGTCGTATTCATAATGAACGACGTCGTATTCGCTTAAAGAGTGGCGAAGCCTNGGGCGCAATCGNAACNGNTGCNAAGGCCCGCNTCGTAGACGAGGTCATCCTCATTCCGGATGTTAGTGCTCCACGGCGACGCGCAATTGGTGTCGAAATACTCGCTCTCCTTGGCCCTGATAATTCTCCCAAAAATGAAAACGCATCCAAGAGCATCGAAGCAACAGCTGCCGCTGAGAATGGCGGCGTCATAGAACGCGACAGCAAAAGCCAACGCGGCAATGTTGAAGGCTCTGTTNTGCCTAAATGTTGTGAGACCTTGCTNACTGACGGTTCGTCACTAGCGAGGATACCATGAAGGCTNAGGATTTTCAGGCAACTGTCGAGCGGTTGGGCGATCTCAGCCGAGTCCAACGCGAGGCGC
>NZGY01000044.1 GCA_002689605.1 Filomicrobium sp. | reverse complement strand
CCATGGGTCCAGCCTGTTCCTATCCGAGCAGGCATCATGGCTGGAATGCTCACGTCGTGTAAGGCGGGTCAGACCGGACGCTTACGTCAACTTTGAGTATTGCCTAAAAGGAGGAATGTCAGCAGAACAATAGTTAGCAGGACGATGAGCGACAAGCAGCACAGCGCCACCCTGATCGGTACCCGACCCCGCATCTCTCTCGTTACTCTTTGTCGAGTCTTCCGTGCGTACCTGCGTAAGGAGAACGCGCCATCGCGTCGTGTCGGTTGGTTATCGGGAGCATGGACTGCGGGAGCTAGCTGGCGAAGTCAACAGACAAACCAAACTCATCACCACCAAGCAATGGTGTCAAGTTAGACCCGCTCGAACATATGTTTGCCAGTTGGCTTGGACGACCGAGCGCAAACTATGATAACCAGATCACAAACCCTCAACGCCGTACGATTTGCATNACTACTGACAACGACGACTTAGCCGACNAAGCTTCTCAATTGAACTCAGCGAGCAGCGGTGCCAACTTAGTGTAGGCGAGACGCATTCGAGACTTAACTGTTCCGATTGGAATGCCAAGCTTATGAGATACTTCCGATTGCGACATGCCTCCAAGATAGGCTAATTCCACCACTTCCAATTGTTCAGTTGGGAGCGCTGCTAAAGCCTGTTGCACTGCGCTCTGTCTTTCTGAAGTGAGCACAACATCATCGGCAAGCGGTGCCGAAGAGGCTTGCTCATTGTGATTTTCTGGCAATGGTTGCCAAACGCGTTCACGACGGAACCGATCAATTCGCAAGTTTCTTGCAATCCTGTAAATCCAGGCCGAGGCATTACCCTTATCAGACTGGAACATAGGCGCCTTTCGCCAAATGTTCTCCATTGCCTGTTGTGCTACGTCCTCCGCCAGTGCAGCATCGGCGCCTTCACGCATCAAGAACTTCTTTATCAGTGGTGCAAAGTGCACGTACAGATCGTTAAAAGCTGCTTCGTCGCGCTTTTCTGCCACTCGAACGAGTAGGCTATTCGCCGTCTCTGGGCTCATCGCCGGGTCAGCTCACTTTGTATCTGTAATCGACGCTGATGCAGCGTATGGGGCAGTCTCATCTAGGTCGNGTAGCAAGAATCTGCATCCCGAGTGAAGAACGAGTGCGCTTATTAAAGCAGCAGCTGTGTAATCGCTAAATCTCCTCAACCGTTCCGGCAAGCGCACCTTTCGTTGTGAGACATTATACGCTGGGTCAGAGCGATATAACTGCATGCCAAAGTCCCTACTGCGCAATTGCCTTCGCTCAACAGATAAGCTTATCTCCTGCTCTGCCATGCTTAAGCTCCAGCTGCAAGTGATTGGTATTAGATTGAACATGCCCAATCTCTTTATCAACTTGCCAACGCTCCGAAGTTATTGATCGCNNATAGGCTGATGCGGCAATCGTTCATGGCCGATCAGGAGGATACATTCGCTTGTCAGGGTCGCTGTGATCTCGTGGGAAGTCTGCTCAAAGGATTCAGCAAAATCCCCGNGTTCAAGGCGGTCACCATCGCGGGTGCAAGTCCCGTGAAGTACCAAAAGGTATTCTTCACCAGCGTAAGCAAGTTCTGGCAGCGTTTTACCGGGGGCGAGTTTTACCAATTCGAGTCGCCCTTGAGCGGCTGATGACATTGGGACGCCGTAATATTTNACGCCGTCAGTTCGATCTAGCCACTGCAACGTCATGAGGCTGTTTCCAATTACAGCCCGCAATGGTGCTGGTAAACCGCTTTCCCCGCCTTTTTCATGCAGGTAGTTCTCATTTTCGACTGGCCGTTGTCCGCGTACAGCGGCCATAGGTTCAGGATCGATCTGCGCGAGCAGGGCAGCCCCAATCATCTCCATTCGCGAAACTTGGTCCATCGAAATCGGACACATCGACAAGCACGAGGTGATAACAGCGCATAGTGCCTCGGGCTGGCTACCGGCCGCGCAAGTCATCAGCGTTGAAGGGTCCGGACGGTGANGGATGTCCATATTCGAGTCTCTCGGCAAAGATGGCAACTTAGGCTNCATGCTGTGGTAGTCAAAAAGCAAATCTTGCAAGCCGCTTAAGGCATCATTCCTANCTGCAGCCGCATATAANAACGCTGCAAACCGTTGTGCGGATTGCAAATAACTTATGGCTCTTCAAGCTTGAGTGCACCGGGGCTGACGGAGCTGCTTGAAAAGCGCAGTTGCCAAGAAATGGTTCGCCGGAGCGTCAGCCTAGATTTCTGCTACGCCAGAATCCGCTCTCCTTAGAGTTGTCACTGCGTTGTCCCGATAAGAAACAGCTGTAAACCGTTCATGAGGCACGTACCAAAGGATCAACATTGGTAGAGCCACAACTGCCTAGCTCCATAGAGAGGCGTGATGAGGACAACCGGTCGAAGTTCCAAGTGTTTTCACAATTCCTATTTGGTCCCCCGATCCAGCCTTAGGTAAGTAACAAAACATGCGGTGCAATAGGCAAGTTGAGATGGTTCACAAGTTAAGTATCGGTTTCATCTAAAGCATCGCTTGCACACTGTAGGTCCGCCGAGATATCGAGCGTCTCCCCTCGCTGCAACAGCCGAAGCGTTCATTTGCGACGTACGGCCCCGCGTTTCCTCAAACCAGTTCAAGCTGCGAAGCGTTTTGTTCTTGTCGACGGAGTAAACAGTGATGGAAATAACCACCTCGCCATCGCGCTATACCGATGTGTTGAGTTGCGTTGATACACGTCTACCCGCGCGCTCTGCCCCCGCGGAATAGTAGCAAAACTCCTGCGCGGCTGAAATGAGCACCAAAGGTTAAGCGATCCGCAGCAAGTGGTAGTAGGTCGCCAACATGATGGAGGGCTAACTTACAGTGTCGATCCGAAAAATGATTGGCATCATCGATCAGATCATCGGGGTGGTCGGTGAAGCAATAGCGGGCGTAGTTGGTTAAACGCCCAAGACAAAGCTAGTCCCAGTCCGTACTCGGTCCGAGATCCGCAAACCACTTTAAAGCGCTATTCGCTGGGTACATGAGCAACAGGCTAGTTAGTGGTGTTTTGGTTGAAAGCTACTCAGCACTGAACCGAGCCTGATCTTGTTACGTCGCGCCATCATTGACTTGAAACTATCGTGTTGGGAAGACAGCGGCTCTAATCGATAAACCACCTACAAATGAAACGGCGTACATTGTCATGCCTGCCAAATCCACGATCGAAAAATTAGAAGAGTGGGTGGCGTACTTTCCACCACTGACACGTACTATGAACGCAAAACAGCTGGTTCGTTACCGTGCGCAAGCCATACGAGAGCTCGCAATCGCCATCCTCTGGGGTGCGATATGCCACCTGACATTTGCTATGGCGGTGTTGGCAATGGTGTTCAGCATGTGGTTTGGCATGTCCCGAGGGCTTGGCAGCGTGCCTCAGCCCTGGAATTGGGGCGTCAACGCACTGCTCATACTGCAGTTTCCAATTCTCCACAGCCTCCTATTAACTCCCTCAGGTCAACGTATCCTCAGCCGGTTTGCCCCATTTGGATCGGGTACAACGCTTNCAACAACGACGTATGCGACAATTGCATCGCTCCAACTNCTCGCTTTGTTTACACTATGGACACCGTCCGGCGTGGTCTATTGGTCAGCAAACGGTTGGGCGCTTTGGCTTGTCGCTTGTCTCTATGGGTTGGCTTGGATTTTCCTGATCAAGGCATCTTGGGATGCCGGAGCTGAGGTGCAGAGTGGATTGCTTGGTTGGATGTCACTCTTTCGCAGCGTCAAACCGCAGTACCCGCCAATGCCAACGAGCGGTACGTTCAAGCATATGAGGCACCCGATTTACCTCGCCTTTGCCCTGACAACTTGGACGGTCCCAACCTGGACGCCAGACCAGNTACTTCTTGCGAGCGCTTTAACACTGTATTGCGCGCTTGGTCCGTTAGCCAAAGAACGAAGGTTCGCACGACGCTATGGCTCAGATTGGTCGTGCTATATGTCTAAGACACCATATTGGGTTCCTCGACTATCGAGGAGTGGCCAAAACCCAATTGATCCAGCTACCTCCCATAGTGGTCGCCAAGGTAGCAACGGCCGAGGTTACAGCTAGTCGTTGCAGATCAAAGAGATCAAGCAGTANTTAGTTCCAACCTGTGATCTTGCCGACNAGTTAGCACGTTATTAAAGCTATGCCTTTAAAAAGACAAGACTTCGCCGANCTGGCTCGAGCNGCTCTTGCCGCAGACGTTAATAAATACTGGTGAAAGATGCCGTGACAGTGTCTCATTCGACTAAGAACTTCGTTCGTTTGCGCCCAAACGGCGATACGCATGANCGTGAGGTCTGCGGTACATGTGGCTTCATAAACTACCAAAACCCAAAGATAGTGGTCGGATCGGTCGTTCGTTACGAGAACCAAATTCTAATGTGTCGNAGGGCCATTTCTCCAAGCAANGGGCTATGGACGCTACCGGCCGGTTATCTTGAAATTGGAGAAACCGTGGAAGAGGGTGCCCGGAGGGAAGCACAAGAAGAGGCCTGTGCGGACATTCGGATTGACTCTGTCCTTGCGGTTTACAGTCTTGCTCACATCGGTCAGGTGCAGATCATGCATCTCGCTACATTGGAGCAACCGCACTTTGCGGCCGGTGAAGAAAGCCTCGAGGTCAATCTATTTTCTTGGGATGCCTTGCCACTCGATGAGTTGGCTTTTCCGTCCGTATCGTGGGCACTCAACCACGCTCGCATTGCAATGAATAGCAACCCGGATTTGCCGTTCACAAAAGCACCTACTCANTGAGANAAGATGCTCGCGTTAACGTCGTGGGCGATATCGAGNGATTTTGGATGTATGAAAGGGCGGCAGTCCCTGGCTTGAGCGCTGCGTTATGNATTTGTCGATTCGNATAACTGCTTCATCGANGTACTAAGCNTTCACTGACCTGTGCGCCGGGCTNCTGTAACGAGGNCCACGCTTGAGGTGCGTTGCATAAGTGATGCGACCAACGGCTACGCTCTGTTCTTAAGCCGCCGATCAGCTCGCAACGTTTCGCTTATGACAATGCGCGAAGCGGAATGAGCATGAAGCTAGTAGTGTCCAATCGACGACTATTTGACCTTGGCGACCCACCNGGTCTCAAGGAGCGCTTTCAGCTGACGCGCTTTGCTNACGCCACTTGTAGTGAAATGCGCNAACTCCTGTCAGTATCGGCGTTGGAAGCTGATTGGGGAGAATTCTCGTCAAGCTGGAACAAGCTTCACTGTGACACATACATGGCTGACGGGGGGCGCTATCGAACACGGCGCCACGGTGTTTTCAGTATGGACGGCGCAGGCATNTTCAGACGGATGGACCACCAGCCTCACTACCAGGCACACGAATTCAATGGATTGAATGGAGGNATCAATCGCTGGTTCGAGCCATTGGAGCCATTCGTTGCCAATCGCTCAATTCTGCACGGAATTCTGGCTGCCGGTCGCGACGTGTTCCGCATACGGCTTCGCGGTGGAGGCAAATGGCGTGTAGAGGTGCACCAAATGCGCATCACGGCTCGCGGNGAAACACATGGCAAACCGACTCCCGAAGGGCTGCATCGAGATGGTGTGGATTTCGTCTTGATCATGTTAATCGCTAAGAGGCGGGTTTATGGCGGAGTNACAACAGTTGCAGANCAAGCTGGCAATGTGCTCGCTCGGTTCACTTTGACCGATCCATTTGAAACCCTGTTTCTGGACGATACATTGCTGAAACATGGCGTCAGTCCGGTCCGCGCAGTTATCGACGATCCTCAGCCGAGTTATCGTGACGTTCTGGTTGTCACTTGGAAACGCCTNGCGGGTTAAGAAAAGTTTCAAGCTACCTGGATAACGCGCGAGCTTGAAAATATGCTGAGAGGACCCGCGTGGCAGCCTCTCAACTCTTGGTCGCAACTTTGCGAGAATATTTACTCTGANTTAGCGGGANGGCCTTTGACGCGAGTGCGCCAGACATTGAATGCCTTAGGTTTTAGCTCAGCCCGCGTAATACGGATCACCTCTCGCTGAGTTAGTCCGGTCTGCTAGTACATCATAGCAAACGAGGTATGATCACACCAAGCAAGCTGTATTACATCACTTATGCTGGGATCGCTCACTATGCGCCATCAATTTCCACCAAGAGCTTCAAGCGTCTCGCTTCGGCAAGAGCGTCTCTTGCTTCATTAGCAAGCCCGTCCTCAGAAAGCACCTTAGACTGCAGCTCAAGTAGGTTCGCGAGCCTGGATATCGTAGCTACTGATAACATGATGCTGTTCCCTTTCCTTAGCGAAGTGTCAACAGTGAACGCTGGACGTGGGATGTCGGATCAATCGACGAGCATTTTCTAATCACGCGAAGTCTTCTTGAAGTCGACAAGGATCATGTGCGGTGCGGTTAGTGCCGCCAGGACTACGAAAACAACCCCAAGCAATTCGACTGATATTTCAAGAAAACTTAGAGTTCCTACTAGAATAAGCGTGCCAACCACAGCCAACGGGGCGTAGGGTATCGACCGGCATGCAAAATCTACGGCCGAATAGGGCTTCAGCTCGTCGGCGACGACAAACATATGTCGAACACTGTTAAATCCGCAGAAGTAAACAAGAAAGAAGCACAGCGCTGGTGTTAGTAGATCAAGCAACAGAATTGCGCCAATCTCGATTGCAACCCACGGTCTTGCTAATGCGGTAACCAGTGTTATCACCAGTGCAGCCTGCAGCAGTGGCACACCAGCTAAAGCCATAAGATGCGCCGTCTTGTTAGCAGTCGCCACAGGCGTGATCCAAGAGAAGATCTCAACCACCTCACCACGATGAGGTATCGCTGGTCCGCAGATTAATGCCGCACCAATCACCAAGCGCGGGAGTAGCTCCAGTTCTTTGTCCCAATCGCCACCGAAGTGATAGGCCGCCATGGCTAGAAATAAAGGAAGCGCCAGCCCAGGTAATGCTAGCCAAACCATGACAATCAGTGCGGCTATGGTGATGTAGGCTCCCAAGAATGCGCCGAGCTTTGTAGGAGAGTTGAGTTGCCAGCGGCGCTTGGCAAGTGCAACATCGCAACCGCCGTGTGGAACACCGAGAAGCAGGATTGCTAGACCGGCGGGAAAGGCCAGTCGAGTGGATTGAGGCTTTTGCCCGCGAAGCGCGCTAATAACACGCCGCAGACCACAGTGATAAAGATTGCGCTATGCAGACGTGGCGGACTTATCCTTGTGGTTAAGATGAGGATGTCCTGCTGTTGAGTCGCCTTTCGCATGACACTTCTTTGCTAGCTTCGAACCGAAAGTGAGAGTTCCCGGACGCCTACATGGCGTCCGGAATTGTTTTGCGCTAGGCCGCCGCAGCACCTTGCGGTGTCGCAGAAACGTCGGCTCTCGACTTGCGTACTGCGATCATATAAACGACCACACCGAACACAGCTTTCGCCACAATATCAGCCACTGTGTACCCAACCTCTATGGCCGTTGCTGCCGATCCACCTGTTAGACCTATCATTGGGAATACAAATACTACGGGGTAGAACGACCATGAGATAACGGTCAGCCAGCGTGCTGTATTAACCAGACCGCGGACGTCTTCCGGTTGTTTGTTGATCGCATCACTGAGACCTACGAATAGCTCGTAGACAATCCAACCGAATGGAATCATAGCAAGCGCCCACCAGATCCATCGGGTCGTCGGATCGGACGAAATCTCACCCGGGTAGCCCAGTATCACCATGACTGCTGCTAGCAGTCCCAGTCGGACACCTTTCGACCAGATCTCTGACTTCGCCAGCCCCATCACGAGGATGAGTTCTATGAGCAGCAGCGGCACCGTGAGCAACCAGTCAACATACCTGTAGGCTTGGTTGAATGAGATGCCGGTTTCCGTGATCTGGCCATTGACTACATCATAGCTTGCATCCCAGCTCTGTAAGATCCGTACGTAGTGGTAAAGCGCGATCGCCGTGACGAGACCAGTGATCGTCAGGGCAGTCTTGTACTGGTCACTGACCTGCGAACGGCCGAGCTAGAAGAAAAGGGTGGCCGCTCCCATTGTCGCGATCGTGAAAGAGAACGCGTTATATGCCAGTTCATATAGCTCTGTTCTGCCTAAATGTTGTGAGACCTTGCTGACTGACGGTTCGTTACTAGCGAGGATACCATGAAGGCTCAGGATTT
>NZGY01000043.1 GCA_002689605.1 Filomicrobium sp. | reverse complement strand
GCCTGAAAATCCTGAGCCTTCATGGTATCCTCGCTAGTGACGAACCGTCAGTCAGCAAGGTCTCACAACATTTAGGCAAAACAGAGCCGCAATTTCTCACGGTTTGATCAGTAAATGATCATGAGTTGCTAACTCTTTCAAAATAACAGCTGTTCCCTTTACAACACAATGCGTTGGGTTTTCGGGCACTAGGAATTTCACGCCGATACGGCGTTCAAGTTCGAAATCGAGCTGATTGAGCAAGGCCCCACCGCCTGTCAAGTGAATACCACGATCGCATATATCACTGGCGATTTCTGGTGGAAGGTCTTCCAGAGATCGCTGAACAAATTCAGTAATCTCTTCGATCGGCCCTTCGAGTGCACCGGCAATATCACCCGGATTAAGAACAATACTCTTCGGACGACCCTGTCGAAGATCGCGCCCACGGATATGAATTTCCGTGGAGTGATCAGCCTCATCCTGAACCGCCGTACCAGCCTCAATCTTTATGCGTTCAGCATTCGCCTCACCGATCAGCAACTGATGATTACGGCGCACAAAACGAATGATCGCTTCGTCCATGGAATTGCCGGCGCATCGCAGAGAACGGGCCTGGACCACACCACCGAGCGACAAAACGGCGATATCAGTCGTCCCGCCACCTATGTCCACGACCATTAATCCAAAAGGATCATTGATTGCCAAACCAGCGCCAATTGAGGCCGCCACTGGTTCTTCCACCATGTAAACCCGACGCGCACCTGCCGTTAATGCAGTCTCATAAACCGCCCGTCGTTCGACAGGGGTAGCGCCGGCCGGAACACAAATCAAAATACGAGGGCGCCGAAACCCCAGCATTGACTTCGTCTTTTTGATGAACTGACGAAGCATCTCTTCAGTGGCGATGAAATCAGCAATGACACCGTCACGGAGCGGACGGATGGTTTCGATTGTCTCGGGTGTCCGGCCAAGCATTAGCTTTGCTTGCTGGCCAACTGCCAGTACTTCGCGCAACCCATTACGATTGCGGATTGCAACGATCGAGGGCTCGTCAATCAAGATACCCTTGTCGACAACATGGATAAGCGTGTTTGCCGTGCCTAGATCAATCGCAACATCGTCGGAAAACGCTCTACCGACACCAGACAGCATCTCTGACTGATCCTCTTCAACTGCCCCACCCGGACAAGCTTACAACCCACCGCACAGCGCTTCTGTCAGCTTCGTTAAGCCCTTCCTCAGCTAACTGGCACTGAGCTCGCAATTTCAGCCAATCAAACGCACGGCTCTCTCAACTCTCATAGTTAACAACTCTAAAACACTTTTAACACAGTTAACCGCTAGCCATTGACCAAGATCCAAACTCTTGAATGTCAAAACCGCGAGCTTCAAACAGCTAACTTCAGCAAACAAATCAATCAAATAAGCCTTAGACACACTCATATAGAGCCCGATCGTTTCAGTTGGAAGCGCTTGGCGCATCCATCTGAAACGTGAATCGGTCTCTAAACACATTGAGTAGACTGAGATTCACGCTCCAGCCAACAAAGTGAGCAAGTCGAACAGTGATTACATCCGGAACGATCTTGTTCTAGTGAAGCGCACGTCTTCGATATCAACTTGCTCAAATTCGAAGAAGCCCGTGGCTCACACGCACCGCTGAACCACCTATTCGAACATTGCTCAGATCGCTACCACGCATCTCAACGGCAAGCGTGATGAAGCTTGGCCGCCCCATCTCAAAACCCTGCTCTATCTGTTTCTTGTGGGTGCCACTTGGTGGTTCGTCGAATTTCGCTATGACACCCGCAAAACCAACAGCGGCCGATCCAGTTGCAGGGTCTTCCAAGACGCCATGACCTGGCGCGAACATTCTGGCGTGATAATCGCAGAATGTATGCACTGTCTCTGGGCAATAGAGAAATGCAGCACCGCCGCCCGCTCCGCCAAATCCTGACTCCCAATGAACCATATTAGGTGCTGCTCGACCAACAGCATCAATGGAGCTGACAGGCACAAAAGTGAATACAGGACCAGAATTGAAACACGTTGGCCGATGATTGGCGAAGCCAATCTCACCCGGCATCAGACCAAGGCCCGCCGCCCAGTCATCACGAGATGCAACGCTGCCGACTTCCCCCGGTATCTTGGGCGCATCGAACTCAGCAAAGGTTGCGCCGTCATCATTCATTCTTACACCGACCCGAACCAACCCTATCTGTTCCTCGAGTGCCACGAGCGCCGAGCTACCACCCACTTGCTCCGCGCGCAGCTCTGCTAGAAGAGCTGCCGTTCCCACTGTCGGATGGCCAGCGAAGGGCATTTCCGATGCTGGAGTTAAAAATCCGAATACGAGCCGAATGAGCCGGATTATCAGGTTCCAAGACAAACACCGTCTCAGAGAGATTGAACTCGCGCGCAATCGCAAGCATTTGCTCGCCACTAAGCCCATCAGCCTTTAGCACAACGGCTAAGGGATTTCCGGCAAACCGCTGGTCTGTAAAAACATCCAGGATATAGAACTCTAGCTCCATCAAGCTTTCCAATCAATCAGGCCCGCAATAGCAGATCTTTTTGCATTTCTGCGCTGTAACTAGCCCAACACCGTGGCCAACCCAAGCACTATCTGAGCAACATTCACGGGCAAGCGGACAGAAGCAGATTTACAAACCGCGGCACCAACGAAGAGCGTTGCGCCTGCTCACTCGAGAGCCAGCTAATCGCGTCAAGCTCAGGAATATCACTTGAAGATCTATTGTGGTGCAGGAAGCGCTCGTTGATTTCACGCTCGCTCATGCTCGATTGGCAAAAAAGCCCAAATGCAATCAGCGCTCCATCACGCATCACCTTGAAACCCGGCTCAATGCTCACATCGTTCGAACTCAAACCTGTTTCTTCCCTGAGCTCACGCAAACCGTACTGCCAGGCATCGATGCAACCATCATCAGCAAAATCACGCTCATCGATCATACCGCCGGGAGGTACGAGCAAGCCGGCATTCAGCGTGTATTGGGCAGCCGTAGCAAACAGATACCGCCCTTCGCGGCTGCGTAGCAGAACCGAAGCGAAGCCATCGCACGTCGGCGGATCACAGAAGCCGTTTTCCCTCCAGTATAAGTAACTAGCAAAATCGCTCTTTGCGTAATCACCAAAAAAAACGCCGTCCCGCACATCATGATCTAGCAGCGGAAAGATCGTACCATTGAAGATCCTTGGGTTGGAGCGTATAGCGTTCGACCACTGCGAACGTATGAGATCACGGTTCTCATCGGCAAACGGCCAACCTTCGCGAGAATGCTGCAGAACCAAGTCCGATACTGGCAAACAATCACCAGACTTCAATCTGTTGCGCGTATAGGAACCTGGCACAGCTTTGCTCCCGGCGGCTACTCAACCCGTTCCGGCTAAGGCGGCAAAATGACGAGAGCAAATCCCGTTCGCTCGTCACCGCACTTATGAATTATTTTGAACCAATAGATATTAAACGCTTCTGAAAAAACATTTTTCACAGCCGCTTTGGTTTTTCCTCATTCACCAAGCTATATGCAAAAACTGAATTGACAGATGCGCAAAGCACACAGTAACGGGCGTTCCCCTCACTCGGATGCCCGCTCGCCGGACGGTGGAGTCACCCCGTAACTTCGCCGTCCGGCATTACTCAATCAAAACCCTAGTCAGATACGCGCTGCCAACCGGCCAAGACAACGTCATCTCGGCCGGCAATACTACGCTAATCGCTAGTTTTTCGCCTTGTCGACCAGTGCGTTCTCAGTGATCCACGGCATCATGCCGCGCAACTTCGCGCCAATCTCTTCAATTGGGTGAGCGTCGTTCATGCGGCGTGTGGCCTTAAACTTGGCCTGGCCACTCTTACACTCACGCATCCATTCTGATGTGAAAACACCGGACTGAATGTCATGCAGTACGCGACGCATCTCAGCGCGTGTCTCATCAGTGATGATACGAGGGCCGGAAGCATACTCACCGAATTCAGCGGTATTCGAGATCGAGTAGTTCATGTTCGCGATGCCGCCTTCATAAATCAGGTCAACAATCAGCTTCACCTCGTGCAAACACTCGAAGTACGCCATCTCCGGGGCATATCCGGCTTCGGTTAGTGTTTCGTAACCGGCACGGATCAATTCAACGAGACCACCACACAGAACGACCTGCTCGCCGAACAAGTCAGTCTCACACTCTTCTTTGAACGTGGTTTCGATCACACCAGAACGGCCACCACCAATTGCACAGGCATAAGAAAGCGCAACATCGTGCGCATTGCCCGAAGCGTCGCGATCGATAGCGATGAGGCAGGGAACACCACCACCACGTGCATACTCAGAACGGACCGTGTGTCCCGGGCCTTTTGGTGCAACCATAATCACGTCAATCGTGTCACGGGGCTCGATCAGGCTGAAGTGAACGTTAAGTCCGTGTGCGAATGCAATCGCTGCACCATCCTTAATGTTGGCTGCGATATGATCGTTCCAGATATCAGCCTGAATTTCGTCCGGCGCACACATCATGATAACGTCAGCTTCCGCTGAGGCCTCAGCAACTGATTTAACTGGCAGGCCGTCAGCTTCAGCCTTCTTGGCCGATGCAGAGCCGGGACGCAGGGCGATAACGACATTCTTACAACCGGAATCGCGCAGGTTCAGAGCATGTGCGTGGCCCTGACTTCCATACCCGACGATCGCAACCGTCTTGTCTTTGATCAGATTGATATCTGCGTCGCGATCATAATAAACACGCATGGGTTGTCTCCCCTTCCCTAAGCCTTCGTTTGTCATGAAAAATCTGTGGCGACCAGCCGTAGCGAATAAACTCGTCGGTTGCCAATGGAAAAATGGCGCAGGGCCACGAAACCCTACGCCATATCACGGATTCAATCAGCCTTCGGCCTTTGGCGGGTACCTATCAACCCCACCGAAAGCGGAAATCTTGATGGTTAATACGCTGCTAGCGCATTACCGGGTGAGCCGGTTCCACCCTTCACCGCAAGCGGATTGAAGATATAGGCGAACTCATAGACTTTTTCGGCCGCCAGTCGCTCAGTTGCAGCGTTCTCATGGATGAATACACCGTTCTGCGTGAGCATGATCTGATGCACTGGGAATACCATTTTAGGATTGGGATTTGGTACAACCTCCAAAGGCCATGTATCTGAACCAACGATCACGACGCCCTTCTTCGCAAGCCAGCGCGCTGCCTCGATTCCAATACCAGGTGCCGCACCGTTGTAGGTCTTGTTGTCTTTAATCCAGTACCGCACCCAACCGGTATGGAACATGACAACGTCCCCCTTGCCAATCGAGCCAGCGCTCAGGCCTTGCTTCTTAAGCGCGCCTTCCATATCAGCAACGGTGATTTCCTGACCGCCATCCATCGGCTTGCCCTTGAAGGCCACCATGTCGACCAGAACGCCCTTGGTGAAGAATGGCTTCACGTGTTCGATGCCAAGTTTCTTCATTCCAGTCGGGCCAAAGGCTTCGTTTATATCTATGCCATTGTAGTACTTGTTGCCAATCCCGGTGTGGCCAAGACCGTCGAACTGAGTGCCAACCTGACCGATTTCAGCGGTTAGCGTATCATCCATCCAGGTAACATTGTTGTCGCCCAGTGGACCACCTCACAGACCATTGGTTCCCCGCGTGGCGAACACGCGGTGCCCGAACAATGGCATCTTATCGCTGTACGTCCGCGCAAGTGAAATCGTCTTGCCCTGCTTGATGTAGCCCATGGCCTTCTTAACCTGATCTGGCGTCATCAGGTTGGACCGTCCGGCCTGGTCATCCTTACCGAATGGCGAAGGATACCATTTGTCCTGCGCAACTGCTGCCCCGCTCCCCAAGAGCGCGGCGACGCAAAATGCGCCAACCGTCTTTTTTATCATGGCATTACCGCTATTAGCGAAGCCGCCACAACGGCAGCCCAAAGAGCATAGTGTGCAATTAACACCACTCTCAATCAAGCTTGGACGACCTGCTTAGAGCAATTTTTCTCTTTAAAATCATGTTATAACATATTATCACTCAATCACTGCAATTCGAGGTAGCCTAATAATCAGGAAGTGCAAATCTAGCCATGCGTGCCCAAGTTTGACCGAGATCGAAACCTCAGCACACCGCTCAGATATCGCTGTCTGTCGATCGCCGTACCGATACGTCATCCCGCGCCAATACGTCAGGCTGCAGAGCTGTTCCCAGACCGGGTCCAGTCGGCACCGTTATTTCCCCATTCTCGATCGCGGGTAGTTCCGTAACAAAACGGCCATACCAGCCATAGTAGAAGGCGCGCACCATTTCCTGCAGCCAACAATTCCTGGCGTTAAGGGCCAAATGTGTAGACGCCGTCAGAACCACTGGGCCCGTGCAATCATGGAAGGCGACCGGCACATGATAGGTCTCCGCCATCTGTCCCACCTTGCGGGCTTCACTGATCCCCCCGCACCAGGACAAGTCCATAATCACCATCGATAAGGCTTCGAGTTCCAGCAGCTGGCGGAAGTCAGCGCGACCACCCCGCGTCTCCCCGACAGCTATCGGACAACTCGTAGCCGCCGCAACATCACCAATCGACCCAAGGTGGTCCATAAAGACCGGATCCTCCACCCACGTCGGCGCAATGTCTTCAAGAGCATTAGAAATCTTGACCGCCATCGGCCGAGACCAAAGCGAATGTAGTTCGGCAGCAATCTCCATCTTATCGCCTACCGCGGCACGGATTTTCTCAAAAGGCTCCAGACCGCGCTTGAGATCATCTGCACCGATCCACTGGCCATGCGTCGCCTCAGCTGCATAGTCAAACGGCCATATTTTCATTGCCGTGATACCCATCTCAAGCAAGGAATGGACGAGCTCATCAGCTCAGTTTAAGAAGGCATCCAGGTCTTCAAAATCACCCCGGACAGCGTCGAGACCAAAATTATCAGTCCCTTGGGTCACCTTGGTCTGAACATAGGTGTAACCGGGGCACGTATTGTAGACCTTGATGCGGTCTCGCACGCGACCACCCAAGAGATCGCACAACGGTAGGCCAACGCTTTGGCCGAATATGTCCCAGAGGGCGATATCAATCGCGGAAGCACCGCGCATCTCCGCACTAGAACCAACAAACCCCACATAACCGATCAAGTCAGATTGCAAGCGCTATATATTGCGCGGATCCTGCCCGATCAGTTTCGGTGCAATCATGTGGTGAACATGGGCTTCCGCTGCTGCCGGGCCATAGAACGTCTCCCCTAAACCCGTGAGCCCTTCGTCCGTCAGGAGCTGGACCCACAGCAGGTTTGAAAACTCTTCGCAACGAATTGTCTCGACGGCAGTGACTTTCATAGGGCCTCACTCTGAGCGATCTGAAACCCCTAAGAAAGCAGAACAATCAGTCTTTGGCGCGCTCCACATAGGAGCCGTCTTCCGTCATGATCACCACCCGCGTTCCCGCTGAAATATGCGGCGGCACCATCACNCGTTGTCCATTGTCAGCGACCGCAGGCTTGTAAGAAGACGAAGCAGTCTGGCCTTTGACCACAGGATCGGCCTCAACAATCTCGACCGTTACACGCTGCGGCAGCTGGATCGAAACAGGNATNTTNTCGTGCAGCATCACGATACACATCATCTCAGGTTGTAGATAAACCGACTGATCGCCGACGATGNCTGTTGGAACNGCAATCTGATCATATGTTTCNGTATCCATGAAAACGTAGCCGGTATCNTCCTCATAGATGTACTGAAGATCNCGTTCTTCCATAAAGGCGCGCTCGACTTGTTCNGTCGTACGGTAGCGCTCAGTGACCTTTACACCATCGGATATNCGGCGCATTTCCAGATGTGTGACAGGCGTACCCTTGCCTGGGTGNATNTTTTCAGCCTTGAGCACGGCACACAATTTGCCGTCAATTTCCAAGACATTACCCTTGCGGATNGAACTTGCGATGGCCTTCGCCATAGATCAGCCTCCAACAAAACAGTTTGTTTNATCTGGCCGGCNGGCTACGACAGCTNGACACCGGCAATTTGCAATTGGTTTGAGGGGCTTGTACTCGGTTCGGGCCGGATCGCCAAGCCCACACGCCTGTTGAGCCCATAAACAGGCCTCATCGACCAAGAAAACATCATGACCCGTTCTAGCTTCCAAGCCCCGAAAAGCCCCTGGTGGGACAGATCACGTCATGAAGATCGCCGCCCGTTTCTGCTTGCTCGCAATCGCATCAAACAGGCTATCCGCGCTTGGTTCACAAACAACGGCTACATCGAGGTCGACACCGGCTGCCTACAGGTCTCTCCAGGCAATGAAACGCACTTACATGCCTTTGCGACATCGTTGAAGACACCGCAGGGAAGTACCAAGCCCTACTACCTCCACACCTCTCCGGAATTCGCCTGTAAAAAACTGCTGGCGGCAGGTGAGACCAAGATCTTCACGTTTGCCCCCGTATTTCGCNATCGGGAGCGCGNGCCGCTTCATCACCCAGAATTCACGATGTTGGAGTGGTATGAAACCGACGTACCCTATGACAANCTCATCAATGATTGCTCCGAACTTCTCAAGNTTGCAGCTGGCGAGACCGAGCATGCNCGTTGGACCTACGGCNAGACCTCAGCAAATCCGACTTCGCTGCCGGAAAGGCTATCTGTTGCTGAGGCATTTCAAAAATTCGCNAATACCGATGTTCTATCAACNATCGNCAACGANNTAGGCNACCGATCNAAGCTCGCAGATGCAGCCCAACACATTGGAGTTCGTATCGCGTCNGATGACACCTGGTCAGACATCTTTTCGCGCATCATGGTCGAAAAAATTGAGCCATACCTTGGCCATCAGCAACCCACCGCGCTTCACAGCTATCCGATTATCGAAGCAGCACTCGCACGCCCCAGCTCGACCGATCCGAGGGTAGCGGAACGATTCGAGCTCTATTGCTGTGGCATCGAGTTAGCCAATGCATTCGGCGAACTGACCAATGCCACAATACAGAGCGAACGCTTCAAAAACGATATGGATGAGAAACAGCGCATCTATGGCGAACGCTACCCGATTGATGAGGAATTTCTAAACGCGCTCACATACATGCCGAGCGCGTCTGGATGTGCATTGGGCTTTGACCGTCTCGTGATGCTTGCAACTGGTGCCCGAAGCGTTGAAGACGTGATCTGGACACCCATGCCATCCGATGATTAAGCCATCAATGGAATGACCCTGGTGGGCACCCAATAATGATCGACTAGTGTATATGGCCAATCCGAGAAATTAGAGATGAGCAGTCGAATAATTACAACAATCACTGGTCTCCGTGATGCGGGATTGCTGAGCGGATCACATTCGACAACTCTCGAAGATGTTTCAGCCAGATACGCCATTGCAGTCACGCCAGCGATGAGTGAGGCGATCAAGCAAACTGGCGCTTTGGGACCGATTGCGAAACAGTTCGTACCGACAGTCAAAGAACTCTCTGAACATCCGAACGAAACACCTGACCCGATCAGTGACATCCCCTTCACCCCGGTAAAAGGAGTTGTCCACCGCTATCGCGACCGCGCTCTGCTCAAAGTAGTCAATGTTTGCCTGGTCTATTGTCGTTTTTGTTTTCGGCGGGAGATGGTTGGTCCAAGCCAGGGTGCCGGTCTGAGTGACAAGGAACTCGAAACAGCACTGGCCTATGTGGCGGCCAANCAAAACATNAAAGAANTCATCATTACGGGCGGCGACCCACTCATTCTCTCNCCACGTCGCATCCNAGCNCTGACGACTAAGATTGCCGCNNTACCNAACGTCTCAAAAATTAGATGGCACTCGCGGGTGCCAATCGTCCTGCCCGCGTCCATCACTCCGGNACTAATT
Source organism: Filomicrobium sp. (assembly GCA_002689605.1). Classification (GTDB taxonomy): domain Bacteria; phylum Pseudomonadota; class Alphaproteobacteria; order Rhizobiales; family Hyphomicrobiaceae; genus Tectiglobus. Next base: position 8,586 of record NZGY01000043.1, on the reverse strand, counting down.
GCAGCACTTAAAGAGACCAGCGTTCAAACACGCATCGCAATCCACGCCAACCATCCAGNCGAATTCGGCACCGAGGCCCAGCGCGCNTGCAAGCAACTGTCAGCAGCCGGCATTGAGCTGCTCAGCCAATCTGTTCTGTTAAAGGGCATCAATGATGATGCTGACACGCTTGAACAGCTGATGCGCAGCTTCATCGGTGTCGGAGCAAAACCTTATTATCTACATCACGGAGATTTGGCACCAGGCACAGCCCACTTCCGCACGACCATTGCGCATGGCCTGAACCTCATGAAGGATCTCAGCAAAAAGTTACACTCAGCCGCTCGGCCAAAATACATTCTTGATGTGCCAGGCGGCACGGGAAAGATCGCGCTGGACGAAACCACCTGCATCTCAAGAGGAGATGGCGAATACCTATTGCATTGTCGCGATGGTAGCACCGCCACCTATAAAGACGTTGTCGAACCTTGCCCGCTGCCACTGCCCCACGACCACCGTATTACTGCGCTGCCTTAGGTTGGAACCGATAATGCCCAGTTACTCGAAAATTGAACAACATGTCTTCTAAACGCGTGCCCGCGCCGATGTTGTGAATGACCAATGGTCGTTTGCCATCGAAGCTGAGNTTGGAAGAGATGATCCCGATATGCGGNGTCTGGGCAAAGCGCTGCTTGCGTCTACGTGACGACNGACTAGCTATCAGCTCTTCTTGCTTGAACGGCTTGGCAATATCCCAGGTGACAAGATCACCGGGCTTATAGTCCCGGCCATCGGCACTTAATTCCAGCATCTGACCGTGGCGCTTGAAAAAAGTTCGCAAATTCGGCACNCGACGATNATCAATATTAGNGTCGGGACGACGGAGCCCCCAGCGCTTGGGATAAGCACGGAAAGACCGACGCATNTCCTCATGCACCAACTTCTGAAGATCAATCCCAAGTGCACGATAACTCCGAACCACAACGTCGGAGCCAACCCCGCGGTCAAGAGGGACGTCGCCACCAGGGTAGGCTAGCTTCCGATACGCCGGATCATAGATGACATGTGCCTTGGTTCGCTCTAGCGCTGCCGTGCTGAACCGCATTGAAAACGCATCAGGCGTGCTGGTCAATTGTGCGACGGCACTCTGTGACCACCCAATAGCCAAGAGAAGAACAGCGCCGGCAGTAGAAAATGTTCGCGCGAAAAGCACCATAAAACAACAAACCGGCCCAGCCGGCTCTCCAAGGTCAGANTTCACTCACAACCTTGGCGTACGATCCTGCCGACATTTTGAAGAAAACAGAGCAAAATCAGGTCAGCTCCGCACGCTCAACCGATCTATCAAAGTTGCAGCGGCACGAATTAACGCTCGGCAACGCTTGGGCGGCCCTGACGCTNCCGCATGAGATTAGCGAAGCGTGTAAACAGGTAGTGGCTATCCTGCGGTCCTGGACTCGCTTCAGGATGATATTGCACCGAGAATACAGGCTTGCCCTGCAGCGCAATTCCACAGTTCGTGCCATCGAACAGAGAGACGTGTGTTTGATCCACACCCTCGGGCAGCGTATCGCCGTCGAGTGCAAATCCATGATTCATCGAGGTAATCTCGACTTTNTCGGTTGTATGATCTTTAACAGGATGGTTCGCACCGTGGTGTCCCTGGTGCATTTTCATCGTCNTCGCACCAGCGGCCAGACCCAACATCTGGTGACCGAGACATATTCCAAACATCGGTAGCCCAGATTTCATCAACTCCTGAATCTCAGGAACGGCATATTCGCCGGTGGCTGCTGGATCACCCGGACCGTTGGACAAGAAAATCCCATCGGGATTACGAGCAAGAATATCTGNTGCTTTTTCCGTCGCAGGCACGACAGTGACCTTGCAACCGGCATTGGCCAGACAACGCAAAATGTTGNGCTTNAGCCCGTAGTCGATNGCAACGACATGAAACTCAGGGTCTTGTAGGTTTTGGTATCCCTCTGACCACGTCCATCGTAGTTCATCCCAATCATATGACTGGCCTGTCGTAACATCGGGCACGAGATCCAACCCAAGCAAGCCGCTCCATCCAGCTGCTTCAGCTTTCAAGGCATCAAAATCAAACTTGCCATCCGGTTCATGGGCAATGACCGCATTCGGCATTCCATTTTCACGGATGGCCACAGTAAGAGCCCGCGTATCGATACCGGCAATCGCAATGATGCCTCGCGCCTTCAGCCAACTATCAAAATGCTCAACCGCGCGATAATTAGAAGGANNAGTGATGTCTGCACGCAGAACGCACCCCCGTACACCTGATCGCATGGCCAGGTTCGACGTTTCACTGTCGTCGTTGTTGGTCCCAACATTGCCGACGTGAGGAAACGTGAAGGTGATAATCTGACCGGCATAGCTTGGATCTGTTAGGATCTCCTGATATCCCGTGATCGCTGTATTGAAGCAGACTTCGCCAACCGCCTGACCCGTCGCACCAAGACCAAAGCCCTTAATGGTTGTGCCGTCACCAAGAACCAGCGTCGCCGTGGGCACAGCCTCCGTCCAAGGCGCAACAGCGCTCGTCGTTGGTTGCGTCATGATCTGCCTCCNTGGCCGAGCGCCNCNGTGCATGAAGGCGCACACGTGCAACAGCGACCGTCTCAATTGTCAAATNTCGNNAAACNTATGTGACGCGCGATGCTGAATCAATCATCCAGATGCAAACAGGCCAATTGGACACAATTAATGCCACGGGTGAACACTGGAATATCCACCCGACCAGCTGGTAAGAGCTGCAGACAAGGAGAACCAAATGCGTGATCAAATCACATCGGCAACCAAGTCGGCAATGAAGGCTGGTGACAAGCGTCGTCTATCAACTCTGCGGCTTATTTCGGCTGCTATCAAAGACCGCGATATTGCAGCTCGGGTTGATGAAAAGGGCCAATCAACNGGCAAGGAAGCCATCGAAGAGACCGAAATCCTGCAGTTGCTCCAAAAGATGATCAANCANCGNAAGGAATCTGAGGAAACTTATCGCCAGGCCGGACGAAGTGAACTTGTCGAACAGGAACAATTCGAAATAACCGTCATCGAGGAGTTTCTTCCCGCTCAGATGTCTGAAGACGAAATACGCAATGCTGTTGCGGAAGTCATTGCTGCAGAGGGTGCCGCCGGTCTCAAAGATATGGGCCGTACGATGGGGGCACTGAAGGCGAAATACGCAGGGACAATGGATTTCGGAAAAGCCAGTGCNATGGCGAAGGAGCTTCTGACTTGAGAGATGCTCCTAACGCATAACTGACAAAAACTCCTGTGGATTACGGGCACAAATGCNCCGAGATTCCACCCGACGGCACGCTTTGCAGCGAATCANGGCATCTCTAATCGCTCAAACGGTGAGATAGAGCTCAATGCGACTGCCTCCGAACCTGCTTGATGAGATCCGCGCCCGCCTCCCGGTCAGTCAGATCGTGGGGAAGCGTGTGCCATTGAAGCGTGCAGGACGAGAGTTCAAAGGCCTCTCCCCCTTCAANAACGAGAAAACACCCTCATTCACGGTCAATGACGAGAAAGGCTTCTACCACTGCTTCGCAACGGGTGAGCATGGAGACATATTCACTTTCCTGATGCAGACGGAGGGCATTTCTTTCCCNGAAGCCGTTGAGCGCCTCGCGGATGAAGCCGGCGTTTCGTTACCGAAGCAGCGTGATTACAACCCGGAGCGAGAAACTCAGCGGAAAACTCAGCTCACACTGATGACAGATGCAGCTGAATTCTTCACCCAACAACTACGCTCAAACAGCGGGTTCTCCGCTCGTGAATACATTGCCGGCCGACAACTGGACAACGCCACAGTCGACACTTTTGGCCTCGGCTATGCACCTAACTCGCGAAATGCCCTGAAAGAACATCTCACCAAACTTGGCTATGCGGTTAGTGATATGATCGCAACCGGCATGTTGATTGGCGGCGAGGACATCGCAACGCCGTACGACCGCTTCCGCCACCGGATCATGTTTCCGATCCACGACCTCAAAGGACGCATTGTAGCCTTTGGCGGCCGCGCAATGGACCCGGATCAACCTGCAAAGTACCTCAATTCCCCGGAAACCTCGCTATTTCACAAAGGCTCGGTACTTTATAACAGCCATCGTGCCCGCCCTGCCGCCTATGACGCCGGCGAGGTCATAACGGTTGAGGGCTATATGGATGTCATTGCTCTGGCAAAAGCGGGTTTTATGCAGAGTGTAGCGCCCCTCGGGACGGCATTGACAAGTGACCAACTTGCCGTGCTCTGGCGCATGACCAGCGAACCNATNCTCTGTTTTGATGGTGATNCTGCAGGCCAGAAAGCCGCTTTCAGAGCACTTGATACGGCACTTCCGCTTCTACAACCGGGTCAAAGCCTGCGCTTCGCATTCCTGACCAGCGGCCTCGACCCCGACGACCTGATCCGTCNGCAGGGCCCAGATGCGATGCGCGAAGTACTGGATCGTGCTCAGCCTCTCGCCGACGTTCTCTGGCAGCGCGAATGGAGCGCATCCGATTGGTCCACGCCTGAGCGCCGCGCGNGCCTTGAAAAGCGTCTTCGTCAGCTCGTTTCAGAAATCCAGGATCAAGGCGTGAGGTCACATTACGGCCAAATCATCCGCGAACGCCTCGACACGGCCTGGAATGTCTCGCGCCCCCAANCGAACCAGCAGTCTGGCCGCAAGAAAACGTATCAAGGCCGCTCCAACCAAACGCGCAACTGGAACTCCAAAAAGCGCGGATCTTTGGGNGCACGGCTGAACAGTTCCAGTAATTACATGGAGCATAGCCGTAGTTTGAAACAAAGCGGTTTGGTTGCCGGCGTCGGACAGACAATTCCNGATCGAGAAGCCTTGTTAATNAGNACNCTGCTCAACCATCCATGGCTTCTGGATGACTATGCGGAAGATATTGCCGACCTGGAATTCACCTCTCAAACCGCTACAAGACTGCGAAATGGCCTTTTAACGATACACGCAAACGAAATAGAACTTGACAGATCGCTCATCCACAACCAATTGGAAGTGNTGAGGTTGGGTCAGGACCTNGAACTCGTAAACCGTATTGCAACGCNCAAAAGCGACAGATTNGCCGAAGAGANCGCCGAAACAAGCGACGTGGAAGNCGGCTGGCGCCATACCGTCGCACTNCACCGGCGACAAATGATGCAGAGCGAACTGCTAGCGACCGAGCGTGAGTATCTCGACACAGGTGACGAGGACGCCATGACCCGNCTCGTCGAACTACAGCGCCAAATTGCTCATTCGCTTGCGAATGAGGCGTTACTTGAGGATTAACACGTGCGTACGCACACACGGTAATCAAGGAGCGACCCCCCTGGCAATGCCAGTGNCCATTCACAAGTACGCAGACCATACCCTATTCCCAGGGCCAATTATGTCCGCGCGAGCGGCGCAGCGATTACACAGGCTGCCGTCACCGGACCAAGGCCCNGCCGCCGCGAGATTGTCTCGCAGAGCCTGACAAACGAGAAGCAATCGAGACCAAATATGCAGCAGAAAGNCGAACCACAAACGGGCAATCAACAGCAGCCAACCGATGCTCCTTTGCTGGATCTATCTGATGCCGCCGTCAAGAAGATGATCAAAACCGCGAAGACACGCGGATTTGTCACCTATGACGAGTTGAATGCAGTCCTGCCGTCAGACGAAGTATCGTCCGAGCAAATCGAAGACATTATGTCGATGCTCTCAGAGATGGGCATCAATGTTGTTGAGANTGAAGAGGACGAAGCCGAGGAAGAAGAGNGCGAAAGCCGCGCTCTGNCGGCCCAGAACCTNCCGACGAAAGCCGAGACCAAATCTGAGCCATCGGAGCGCACGGATGACCCTGTCCGCATGTATCTGCGTGAGATGGGAACTGTTGAGCTGCTCTCGCGTGAAGGCGAGATCGCCATTGCAAAACGAATCGAAGCCGGCCACGAAGCCATGATCGCTGGGCTGTGCGAAAGTCCGCTGACCTTCCAGGCGATCATCATTTGGCGTGANGAACTCAATGAAGGTCGCGTGCTACTCCGCGATATTATCGATCTCGAAGCAACCTATGAGGGCCCGGAGGCGAAGGCCGCTCCGCCTCCAGTTCCTGCCAACCAAGATGGCGAAGCACCAGCCGCTGCGGCCAACGCAGAGGATCAAACCAACGGCGAAGAAACCTCCGCCGAAGGCGAAAACGCCAGCGAAGATGACGACGAGGACGACGACGATTACGAAAACGCCCTCTCACTCGCTGCGATGGAAGCAGAACTCAAGCCTAAAGTCCTTGAGACATTCGACGCGATCGCCTCGAATTACGCAAAGTTGCGTAAGCAGCAAGACAAGAAGCTTGAGCAACAGCTGAGCGGTGAGTCAGGCACAGCAAAACAGCAGAAAGCATATGATGAGTTGCGCGATGAGATTATTCGCGATGTGAAGAGCCTTTCACTGAACAATAATCGTATCGAAAGCCTGGTTGAGCAGCTTTACGCCATCAACAAGCGTCTCGTGCAGCTCGAAAGCCAGCTCATGCGCCTCGCGGATAGTTACGCGATCCCGCGCACTGACTTTATTGCTGAGTACTATGGCAACGAACTCGACCAAACTTGGCTCGACCGCATCGCTGATCGGAAGAAGAAGCGCTGGGGCGAGATGGTCGATAACGAGCGCGCGCGCATTGAGCACCTACGCTCTGACATTCANGAACTTGCGAGCGAAACCGGCCTTGAGATCTCAGAGTTCCGACGCATTGTTCGTGCTGTGCAGAAAGGTGAGCGGGAAGCTCGCCAGGCCAAGAAGGAAATGGTTGAGGCCAACCTGCGTCTNGTCATCTCNATTGCTAAGAAATACACAAACCGCGGCCTGCAGTTCCTGGATCTNATNCAGGAAGGCAANATCGGCCTCATGAAGGCCGTTGATAAGTTNGAATACCGTCGCGGTTACAAGTTNTCAACCTACGCCACGTGGTGGATNCGTCANGCCATCACGCGTTCGATTGCGGACCAGGCGCGCACCATCCGTATTCCGGTGCATATGATTGAAACAATCAATAAGATCGTTCGAACATCGCGCCAGATGTTACATGAGATCGGCCGCGAACCGACACCTGAGGAATTGGCAGAAAAGCTGGCGATGCCTTTGGAGAAGGTTCGTAAGGTCCTTAAGATCGCGAAGGAACCGATCTCTCTGGAAACACCAATCGGTGACGAAGAAGACTCACACCTCGGCGACTTCATCGAGGACAAGAACGCGGTTCTCCCGATTGACGCTGCCATCCAAGCGAACCTACGTGAGACGACAACCCGTGTGCTCGCCTCGTTGACCCCAAGAGAAGAACGCGTCCTCCGCATGCGTTTCGGCATTGGCATGAATACCGACCATACCCTCGAAGAGGTTGGACAACAGTTCTCGGTGACACGGGAGCGTATTCGCCAGATCGAAGCCAAGGCGCTGCGTAAGCTCAAGCATCCAAGCCGNTCACGCAAACTCCGCAGCTTCTTGGATAGCTGAGCAACCGAACTCAGTTGCTATTCGAATAGTAAAGGCCGCCCAATAGGCGGCCTTTTTTGTGCGGTTCTAGATCAACGCAGAAGCACCCATCAAACACATTCCCCCCACTCAACACCCGCCTGTTAAGAGCAAATTCCGGCAAGATAAACACGCGACTATCGGCGACCGGCTGCAATCACANTCGCATCGCTCTGGCATGCAAGAAGTCTTGCGCAATGCGTACAATGTTTCGCCCTGCGGCCTCGTTCTACGCGGGAACACCATATAGCAGGAAGCCAACACACCTTCGCCATCCGAATAACCCTGGACGCCCATTCNGGTTATTGTTTGCATGCGAATGACAGCAAGCAACCTGCGCAAACNNTGCAGATTGCCGGTAAAGTNCAGANAGGAGCNGGGGACAAGTGGCAAGCTATTGGTTTCCGAGCCCAGAGCTCTGCGCATCCAAACCGNACTTCTCGTACGANTCATTCCACGACTTCGATCANCAGGCCGAGCGCGTGCAAAANACTGATGCANGATACACNCAACTCACGGCAGGCAAGTTTGAGGGCAGATGCCTAACCCTTTCACTGAGAGACNTTACGCTACACATTGAATCCGGCAATCAGTCCATAGAAGCACAGGTCGTCAAACCAACAGATCGCTACACCTTCTGCGTACCACTTGAACTATCAAGCCCATTCTCGATGTTTGGCGAAAGACACAATGGCGACTGGGTCGACATCAATCCGCCGAAGGGCATCGTCGACGCGGTCATCCCATCCGACAGTACGTATGCCCTCATCTCCGTTCGTCAGCAGGAAATGCACGATAGCGAAGCCCTCTTCCCTGAAACGGCAGATTGGCTGTCCGAGTTAGGAGACCGGGGTGCCGTCCTTATGTCGGATCAGCTAACAAGAAACCTACGCACAGCTCTAACAACGACACTTGAAACAGCTGTGCAGATCCGCAACCAAGAAGACACGGAGTTTCTCGCTCGGTCATTCATCCAACAAATCAGCTATACGCTATCAATTGCCTGGTTGAGACGCGAAGAGTTCTCTCAATTTACCCGCACTGCTGCATTTGAGCGGTTCCGCCACGCACG
>NZGY01000042.1 GCA_002689605.1 Filomicrobium sp. | reverse complement strand
ACCGCAATGGCCGCAGGCCGGAGCCGCGGCGAACCGCGTCTCGATCAAGGCGACGACCTCACGACCCGAGCCTGTCGCCGTCAGCGCTTCAACGGGCGCCTCGCGTTGGACTCGGCTGAGATCGCCCAACCGCTCGACAAGTGCCTGAAAATCCTGAGCCATCATGGTATCCTCGCTAGTGACGAACCGTCAGTCAGCAAGGTCTCACAACATCTAGGCAGAACAGAGCCGATGCAGTAGATCCAATATGGGAATCCGCCACCTGAAATCGCCCGTTGGAAAAACTGGGCGATACCCGAGCTAAACGCGATTTGGAGCTTTCGACCATTGGTGCCGTTCTGCAATACAGCCTTGCCGGTTATGCTCTCGGTTGTCGTCGATCAATCGGGCGCCCGGCGCTCGCAAGCGTTCCGCAGCTTGATTGCGACTTCGCCATCAGACCCGTAGCTGGTGCGCGCAGCAAAACATGGCCCGAACTCTTTGCCATCTCTGTTGAGTGTATTGTCTTCAAAAGGATTAGGTGTGCGTGCGTATTCGTACCAATCTCCCAGATAGCGGGGAAGTTCTACGACAAAGCTATTTGAAAAGGCGAATGCCGAGCCGGTAGATATAATTATTCCAATCCAAAGGGATAGGTAGACTGACCAGGGCTTTAGCCCCAGTGGCTTTTTATGCGATGGCAACATCAAGAATTCTCAAAAATCGTTGCCGTGATGGTTCTACGAGCAGTGGTTGCTGATGGACCTGCCGGTAATGGTGTTTGTCTTTGGCGCCACGGAATAGATGCGGTTACCCTTGACCCGCAAACACCGATCGGCCGAGTTGCTATCGTTACGGCAGACCAACATCATGGCGCACGGCTTGGATCATGAAACGACGGCAGTTCCTCACACGTTCGGTTGCGATGCTAAGCGCGACTTCGCTTGGATTAAAAATGTCAGAAGCCAGCACGCAGAACGGTTTTCGTATGCCGGAAGAGGCTGATCCGCACGAACGCACATTCATGCAATGGCCGGTTAATCGAAAGGTTCATCGTGACGGGTCTTTCTTGAATATGCTCCAGAAATCTATTGCGACGTTGGCCAACACGATTGCGGAGTTTGAACCGGTTATGATGTTGATGGACGATCGATACAAGGCGGCTGCTTCAAAGATGCTCGGTCGCCAAGTAGAGATCTGGAACGTTCCCACCGATGATCTGTGGTGTCGAGATTCCTGTCCGATATTTGTCACCAACGATAAGAAGCAGCTCGCTGTTGCACACATCCAGTTTAACGGCTGGGGCAATAAGCAGGTAGATACAAATGACGGACTTGTTGCGGCGCGTGTTGCGCAACGTCTCGGCGTGCCGCTGTTGGATTCAGGGCTTGCCGGCGAGGGTGGTGGCGTTGAAGTGGATGGTGATGGCACCGCGCTGGCGCATGAGAGCTGTTGGATCAATGACAATCGCAACAAGCAATCTCGCAAAGCGACTGAAAAGCGTCTCCTCGCGGCGCTGGGCGCGAACAAAATGGTCTGGGCGCCCGGGTTGAAAGGGGCTGATATCACGGACTACCACATCGATGCACTTGCACGCTTTGTGAAGCCTGGACAGGTGGCTATCCAGATGCCAGGTCAACTTGACTACAATGATCCTTGGTCAGTGGCAGCCTTTGAGACCTATAACATTCTTGGCAGTGCGAAAGATGCCAAGGGGNGTTCGCTTNNGTTGGTCACCTTGCCGGAGCCGTACAATGTCAGGGTTGNTTCGGCGGATTTCCTGGCATCCTATGNGAACTACTATGTTTGTAACGGGGGTGTCATTGCGGCCCAGTTTGGGGATCGCAAGACCGATGNCCAAGTGAAGTTGACACTCACGAAGCTCTATCCTGACCGTGAGGTCGTACAACTTAATATCNATCCGATTGGAGAGGTTGGTGGTGGCATTCACTGCGCCACGCAGCAGCAGCCCAAGATTTGATGNTCGGCATATCTGGCGCTCGCCTTTAGAGTTCAGAGCGTGTTTGAGTAACTGCTCCCTAAATCGAAATGCCCGCGCTATGATGGGCCTCAACTTCGAGGCGCATAGTGGCGTCATTCATCGGTTCCGNTGACTGGNTTCACGATTGGCGCAAAGCAAGTCGGCTTNAGAAAGGGTTATGACTTTGACGCGCGATGAACATCAGGCGTTACTTTCAGTGANAACTGCCACGTTGACGACAGTGCTGCTGAAAATGGGTGTGAGCAAGGTTTGGATCAGTGGCGCGTTTCCTTTGCGTGATGGGCAATCGCGTATTGTTGGACCNGCGTTCACGTTGCGCTTTATTCCGGCACGGAACGATCTCTCAACGCCCGAGAGCCTCGCATCGGCTACGTCGACGCGAACCGCGATTGAGGCAATGCCTGAAGGGTGCATTGCAGTCGTCGCTGCGGATGGCTGCCGTGATGCTGGGATCTTCGGCGATATTCTTTGCGAGCGTATGAAGCAACGCNNTGTTCAAGCTGTTGTCACCGATGGTGTTGTTCGCGATTTGGAAGGCGTCCTCGAAACAGAGTTGCCGGTTTNGGCTNCCGGGGCAGCTGCGCCGCCATCGTTTTCCGGGCTGACGTTTGTNGGATGGAATGATCCNATCGGATGCGGCGGTGTTGCTATCTTCCCCAACGATATTGTTGTTGCCGACAAAGATGGTGCCGTGATCNTACCGCAGGCCATGGTCAGTGATGTGTGCGCGGCTGCTATCGAGCANGAGAAGATGGAGGGGTGGATTCTTGAGCAAGTGAAAAGTGGAACGCCTCTTCCTGGTCTCTATCCACCGAACGACGAAAACATAGCGCGATACGAGGCTTGGAAGCAGACCAAGTAAGGCGTGTTGGACTTGGGCTGTTCAGCTCGCGGCCGCTTCTTGCTGAAAAGTTTTATCTCTAGCTGCGTGCCTTGTGGCGGGTCTTTTCCCAGTGAGACGGTGCCCTTATCAACTGAAAAATCGCACGGTAAGCGGCGTATGAAATCAGCAGCCAATAGAATGGTGTCAGTGAGACATTCCAGNTCAAGCCTGGCCAGCCTCGGCGCCATGCAGCCAGGATGTTCGTACCGATAGCTGTTAAGATCCCGACAACGAGATTGAAGAGAGCTAGTCTCCAGAAGAATTGTTCGGTCGGTGTTGGACCAGGCTGAAAAGGCGAGGGTGATAGTAGTTCGACCACTACCATCACGTAAAACCACGGATGCAGGAGAACGCACAAAAGGAAACCTGCCATCAGGCACTGGAATCCGAGGAATGGCAGAACTCCAAGATCTGCGGCCAATCTTGCTGGGTTGCGCATGTGAATCGCGTAAGTTTGCATCCAACCTTTGAACCATCGTGTCCGTTGAGGAATCCAATTTGACAACTCGGATGGGGCCTCTTCCCAGGTCGTAGAATTTAGGACTGCTGTCTTGTAGCCCTGCCGTGTGAGCCTCAGGCCAAGGTCAGCATCTTCCGTGACATTGAATGGATCCCATAGTCCTGAAGATAGGAGTGCCTGACGGCGAAAATGGTTGGAGGTTCCTCCGAGAGGAAGGGGCACATTGATGCGTTCCAGAGCTGGCAGGAGTGCATCGAACAAGGCTGTATACTCCAGAGCAAANTGCCTAGTCAGCCAACTCTCAGACCGATTGTGTATGCTGAGCTGTGCTTGAAGGCAGTCAATGTCCGGATGGGTTGCGAATACGTTGAGGGCTTTGTGTAGTTGGTCTGGCTATGGCAAATCTTCTGCATCATAGATGACTAGGAACGCTCCGCGNGCGAAAGACATCGCGTAATCCAGCGCCTTNGGTTTGGTGCGCGGCATTCCATCAGGGACAACCACCACTCTGATGAAGCCGGGTAGGTCTAGTTTGCTCGCAAGCGCCTGGGTTNCTGTATCGCTTTCCTCTAGTATCAGAATGACATCGAGTTTGGCTGTTGGGTACTGCAACGCAACCATTGCTGCAATCAGATCTGGCAACACCTCCTCTTCTCTGAATAACGGAACAAGTATGCTGTAGACAGGCAAGTCCACTGGGGTCGACGACACAAGCTTTGTATTTCCTGCGATGGCATATCGAGGCGTAGGCTTCATCTAGAAGAGTGTGAGTAGGTTCAGGCGTTGTCCCGCCGCGAAGGCAAAGGGAATTGCAGCCAGGAAAGAGACAAGGAAGACTACCAGCGCATGATCGACAACCGCAGCACCAGCTAGGGCGCCCCAAAAAACAGNTAACAAGAGCCATTGCCAGATAGGTGTTTGGCAAGCTGCAGATGCAGACGGTCTTTCATTTCTCAGTCCGTTGACCGCTTCGCTGAGAAGTTGCTTGTGCTGCCGCTGCGTGAGNCCGATTTGAGGNCTCAGTGGTGACGTAAGGCAAATGGGAGATGGAAACGATTTTGAGCGGATGACCTCTGCTGCGACGTGGCTTGGTCTGGGAGACGTGGCATCAATCGCACGAGCCTCTANATGCGATGTTTCTGCAAAGGCATGGCCGACGTTCAAGGTGGCGGCNAGTTCAGCAACATAGTCTTCTGGTGGGATCCAGTTTAGCGTGAGCAGGACTTCATGNGGGCTGACACCCCAGTCAGTAGCTATCAACGCCGCGCGTTCGAGGGTAGGGCGGTCTATCAAGCTTCCGATAATGAAATCGTACGAGTCTAAGTCGTCGAGAGACTGCGGGTGCTGTCCGCCGGTTGTAGTCTTTGTTTTTTGACCTCGTAAACGCATTACTCGCCACGACATTAGCCTGGGTCTGCCGCATATCTGATATGCTAGCTGATTAATTTGCTTGTTCAATCCGTGTTATAGTTCTTGCTCTTGCCATCGGCCTGAATAAAACAGGTGAGGTCGATTTACAGGGAGACTGAATTCGTGCCAGGCTTTTTCCATGGTCTTATTGCATTGCTCGCATCGACTATTTCTTCAGTCGCCGTAGCGCAGCAAACGAATGACCAGGCGAATAGTGATGTCGAACCCAGTCAGCGAATCCTTATTCGATTTGTCACGACTGATGACTACCCCCCGTTTAATGCCGCGGATGAAGATGGCGCACTGACCGGCTTCAATATCGATCTTGCCCGGGCGATTTGTCTGGATCAGGAAGTGACCTGCGATATCAAGGCTCTGAGCTGGGAAACTCTNATCCCGACACTGCAGCGTGACTCAGCTGACGCTGTGATTGCGGCGCATCGCGNGACTGCGAAGCTCGCCAAGCAGGTTGGTTTTACGAAGCGTTATTTCTACACGCCTGCAAGGTTCGCNGTCCGTCGGAATTCACCGGCATTTGCCATGACACCATCGGGGTTGGATGGTCGTATGGTTGCGGTCGTCGAAGGCAGCGCGCATGAGGCGTATCTGCTCGCTTTTTTTCGCAANGTCGGGATCAAGGCTTATCCAACACGGGCTTTAGCGCGGCAGGCGCTGCAGACCGGTGCTACTGACGCGATCTTTGATGATGGGATTGGACTGGTTTTCTGGGCCAATGGTACGGTGTCCAAAGCCTGCTGCGTTCTCAGAGGCGGCCCGTTTTTTGAACCGCGCTACTTCGGTGACGGTATAGCCATGCTGGTTCGCAGTTCCGACAATCAGATGCGCACCATGCTGAACCGCTCGATTGANAGGCTGCAGGCGAATGGTCGGTTTCAGGAATTGGTGGATCGTTACTTTCCAATNCGCGTCTACTAGATGCGCTTTTGCCNTCAAATCCGAGTGCNGACTNCCAATACGGNGATGTCAGATGGCTGATCTTGNGTCTGGCAATACGGTTTCTTTGTATTGCCCGGTGTTGTTCGGTGCCACAGATCGCAGTTCACTGCGCTTTTTTCGCTTCAATCTATGCTATATTGAGCCTGAAGCCGGCTTTGTCATAAGGTTGTTAATTGAATCTCTTCTTAGATCTGGGCAGAAGAGGTTCGTGAACTAGGCGTTGCAGACCGCGCGGCAAAGGGAGCCCACAATGGCCGTCCATCGCACATTGTTTTTGTCTGACATTCACCTTGGAGCGCGCGCTTCACAGGCAGATTTGCTGCTAGAATTCCTNTCTGAGCATAGCGCTGAAACGGTCTATCTGGTTGGAGACATTGTCGACTTTTGGAGAATTAAACGCGGGCCGAGATGGCCAGAGGCGAACAATCAAGTATTGCAAGCAATTTTGCGCATGGTGCGCCAGGGCAGCAAGGTCGTATACATTCCCGGCAATCATGATGATGAGGTCAGGGCTTATTGCGGCAGCAACTTCGGCGGGATTGCGATTGAGCGCAGCGCCGTTCACGTGACTGCGGACGGCAAGCGCTATCTNATTATGCACGGCGACGAGTTNGACGTTGTTTCGCAGCGCGCGCGCTGGCTCGCCGTCATTGGCGACTACGCCTACCAAGCCGCCCTTTGGACCAATACCCCTGTCAATTTTGTTCGCCGCCGCTTCGGGTTGCCCTATTGGTCGCTCTCAGCCTATCTCAAGGGACGCGTGAAAGCCGCTGTNAACTTCATTGGCGATTTTGAGCATATGTTGTCGGATGAGGCGAAGAAACAGCAGGCAGATGGCATAATCTGCGGTCATATTCACCAAGCTGCCTCAAAGATGTTTGGCGATACNCATTATATCAATACAGGTGATTGGGTTGAAAGCTGTACCGCGGTTGTGGAAGATAAATCTGGAAGTTTTCATTTGATTCGTTGGTTGGAGGTTGCTGGAGCCAAAACAACCGAGGATATATCCGGGCAAGAAATAGGAGTTGCCATTTAGGATGAGGGTACTGGTTGCCACTGACGCTTGGCGCCCCCAGGTTAACGGGGTGGTTCGCACTTATGAGCGACTGGCTGACCAGCTGGCGGAATTCGGCGTTGAGTTGGTGTTCCTCACACCNGCGGANTTCAGCACCGTTCCTTGCCCGACCTACCCAGAGATTCGTCTAGCAATACCCGGTTATCACTACGTTATTGAGCGGCTTGGAGTGATCGATCCTGACGCCGTTCATATCGCGACTGAGGGGCCAATCGGATGGATGGCTCGGCGCTATTGTATGCAGCGCAATATTCCATTNACGACAGCTTTCCATACACGCTTTCCCGANTATCTTTCCGGACGCTTCGGAATTCCNGCAAGTTGGATCTATGCTGTTCAGCGANAGTTTCANAACGCCGGCGCCGGCACCATGGTTGCCAGCCCATCATTGGCAACGGAGCTTGAGGCGCGGGGCTTTGAACGTCTTCTACCTTGGACCAGAGGTGTCGATACGGAACTGTTCCGTCCGCGAGACTGCCGTGTGTTTGGTTCAGACAAGCCGGTCTATCTCTACGTTGGTCGCGTTGCTATCGAGAAGAACATTGAAGCGTTCCTGCAGTTGGATCTCGATGGTCAAAAGGTCGTGGTTGGCACCGGGCCGATGCTGTCTGAGCTTGAGCAGCGTTATCCGGACGTCATTTTTACTGGCAAGCGNATTGGCGAAGAGCTGGCTGAAGCCTATGCGTCCGCTGATGTGTTTGTATTTCCGAGCCTTACCGATACGTTTGGCATCGTGTTGATCGAAGCGATGGCAAGCGGTGTCCCAGTGGCGGCGTTTCCGGTAACAGGCCCAATTGATAATGTAACAAGCGGCGTTANNGGTGTCCTTGATAATGATCTCGCTAAGGCCGCTCGCATGGCACTGCATCTGGACCGTTCGGTAGTCCGCGCACATGGCCAGTCATACAGCTGGGAAAATGCTGGCCGCTTATTTATGTCGAACATCGAGTCCGCACTGTTTTCCAAGCAAGGCCGGCGCGTTCCGGCTCGTGCTAAGCGACGGTTGTTGCGCCGTACCGGNACGGTCAGTGAGCTCTAAACGGTCATAAACCGTTGTCTGGGCAGATAGCCTGTTCCCTTCATCTTATTTTCTTCACGTATTGTGCTGTAGATGTTCCGGCTGGGGCANCNCGTCCTTATGACAAGATTGCCGCTGAACGGGTTCGTGCCTCTGTCTCATAGTAATTAAGCGCCTGGCATTCTATGACAGTTCATGGTGACTGAGTTCATGCTTGAAGAGCGAGGGCAGGCATTGCGGTTTTTTCGTCGGGAACGTCCGATTAATCTGGCCCTCCAAGGCGGAGGTGTACATGGNGCCTTCACCTGGGGGGTGCTTGATCGCCTACTCAGTGAGGCGGATCTTTCAATCGGGTGGATCAGTGGCACGAGTGCAGGTGCAGTCAATGCCGTCGCTGTGGCCCATGGTCTTGCGAAAGAAGATCCAGATCTCGCGCGCGAAACCCTGTCCTCGATTTGGCNTGCGGTAGAACGATCCGGAGTTACAGATCTTCTGCGGCTCAATCCGTTTCTGTTCGGTCTGGCAAAGTCTGGCCAAATGCCCAACATGTCAGCATTTTTCTCTCCTTACGCATTCAACCCCGGTGGTTTCGANCCACTTCGAAAAATCCTGGAGGAACACCTCGATTTCGATGCTATTCGGAACTCGACACAACTTGAGCTTGTGCTTGCGGCCACGGATGTCACGACAGGACGCGCGCGTTTGTTCAAGCGCCAAGAGCTGAGCGTTGAAGTCGTGCTGGCATCGGCCTGTTTGCCAACTCTGCATCATGCCGTTGAGATTGATGGGCTAAGTTACTGGGACGGTGGGTTTTCTGCCAATCCCGATCTTCTCAAAATCGCATCGNAAAGTCCGGTGNCCGACACTCTGTTAGTGCTTCTCAACCCGTTGCATCAGGCAGAGGTTCCGAAGTCTGCCAAAGCGATCGAGGATCGCGTGAATACGATTACCTTTAATCAGGCGTTGATTAGGGATATCGAGACAATCCTATACGCGCGTGAGGCACCCGATGGTTGGTTCAAGGCGCGTGATCCTCTCGGCCGTATCAAAGCGCATCGTTTTCATATGATCGGTGCTGGCGCGTTCACGTCAGGGCTTGGGGCCTCATCCAAGATTATGCCTGAAAAAGAACTTCTCGATTATCTCATGAGCGCTGGGCAGAAAGAGGCCGAGCGATGGCTTGAGACGTCAAAGAAGGACGTGGGACGGCGCTCAACTGTTGATCTTCGGGCAACCTTCTTTGCAGACCCTGTGGCAAGCGCGCAAGATCCGCAACTCAAGGATGTTGTTTAGCTCATCGAATGGTTCTGTCGTGCTGGCAGCCCTGTGATTTAGTATCCGGCTTTGCGATCCACTTCATTGAGCAAAGGTTCGCCGGCGACGAGGCGCATGTAATTTTTCGCAACGTCGAGGAGTGCGTCGCCCTGATGCCATCCCGAAACATGCGGTGTGACTGTGATTTTGGGATGTTCCCAAAAAGGGTGTTCGCCTGGCAATGGTTCTTGGCGAAAAACATCAAGAACAGCATGCGCGATGGCACCTGAGTCGAGTGCAGCGATCAGATCCTGATCGACAATGAGATCGCCCCGTCCTGCATTGATGATTACTGCATTGGGCTTCATCAATGCCAGTCTTTGTGAGTTGATGAAGTCCCGGGTTGCATCCGTGGAGGGTAGAATGCAGACGAGGTAGTCTGCTGCTTTCAGAACGCCATCCAGTGCTTCGTCGCCAAACCTGCAATCGAGGCCTTCAAATTGTTTCTGGCTTTTGCTCCATCCAACAACCTTGTAACCTAGGCTTGCGAACTTCTTGGCGGTAAGTCCGCCGATGACGCCGAGACCAAGAACACCGACTGTTGTTTCGGATGTCAACTTCGGTGGTAACGGGTTCCAATTTTTTGCTGCTTCATCTGCGCGATGTGTGTGCAAATTGCGCTGGAATTGCAGGACGTGCGCCAGGCAGTACTCGGCAATCTCGGTTGCCGGTAGGTCAGTCACCAAACGCGTGACGCGGATGTGCTCGGGTAACCCGGTGCCGTGAAGTATGCCATCAACACCGGCACCCAGCTTTTGTACGAGTTTCAGATTTGGTGCGAGTTCGATGACATCCGGATAAAGGTCAACAACGGCTGCCATGACAACGTCGTCGCGCTTTTCGCTAATGCCACACAACAATTCAACATCAGGAAGATGCGGGGCGAGTGTGTCCCGCAGGATTGCTTCCCGCATCCATTCCGGTTGTCTGATATCTATCAGCAGAGTCATAGTGCCGACCGTGCATGACTAACGTTTCTAGCTCTTGCCACTGAGGACTTTGTCGAGGCTGGCTAGCACCGCCTTAGACGCATCCTTGGTGCCCTGATCACCACCGTATTCCATCGGGCGGAGTTCATTGGCGGCGAATGCTTTCTCGACGGCCTCGTCTAGGAGGTCTGCGGCTTCGAGCATCTTNGGATTGTCGAGACGNCGACCNAGCCAGTTGAGCATTAAAACGCCTGATAAAATGGTTGCCATTGGATTGGCTTTGTCTTGTCCGGCAATGTCCGGTGCAGAACCGTGCGCTGGTTGGAACAGCGCGTGCTGTTTGNCGATCTCAGCGCATGGTGCCATGCCCATACCACCGACCAGGCCGCCGCCGAGATCGGACAGGATGTCGGCGAACATGTTTTCCATCACGAGGATGTCGTATTCCCAAGGTTTGCGGATGAGATCCAGAGCCATGGCGTCGACATACGCCGCGTCTACGGCAATATCCTTATTATTTTCAGCGCGCTCGTAGAAAATTTTTCGGAAGAATGCAAAAGCGCGGAAGACGTTTGATTTGTCGACACAGGTAACGCGTCCTTTGCCACCCTTGTCTTTGCGTTGGCGCGCAAGATCAAAAGCAACGTCGATCAGTTCCTCAGTCACGTCACGAGAAATGCGGAGCGTTTCATAGGCCACTTTGTCGTCTTTGACTTCGCCTTTGTCGCGCGAATAGAATAACCCTTCGGTAGACTCGCGCAGCACAATGAAATCAATATTGGCAGCGCGCTCATCGGCCAGACGTTGCGGCACGTTCGGGTAGGCTTTGACCGGACGCACGCCAGCGACGAGATGGAAGTTCTCACGCATGGTGAGATGTGGTGCGATTTCGGTGCCGTCAGCATCGCGGATATCTGGGAGTCCCATGGCGCCGAGCAGGATGGCGTCGGCATCGCCTGCGGCTTTCATGGACTCATCCGAGATGTCCTTGCCGGTCTCCTTATAGTAGGCGGCGCCAGCTGCATGCTCTTCGAAGGTCAAACGAAAGCCGCCAAGCTTGTTTTCCAACGTCCTCAGGATTTCCATTGTTGGTGGGAGGATTTCATTGCCGATTCCATCACCGGCGAAAACAGCGATGCGTGCATCGTTGGTCAGCATGTTTGGCTCCAAAGTCATGATACGCGGCACTGGACCTAGCATTGAATAGGGACTTCCGCCAGTGACAGGGCGTACCGGGCGGCAAAGGTGGCTTTTCACGCCTCTTTTCGGTAACGATGTAGAACACAACAACATGCGCTGCGAGNAGTGGGATAACGCCAATGCGTGATGAGATGACAGTTGCNGCAACGCTNCCTGAGGATGGNGCGGCTGGTGCCCTCGCCGGNCGCGTGTGGCGGCCAGAGCTTGATGGGCCCTCAGTTGTCAGCGTGCGCGAAGATGGTGTTTATGATGTTTCCAATCATGCGCCGACCGTTGCTGATTTGGCTGAGAACGAGAATGCCGTCGGGATTCTGCAGGATGCTGCNGGGGAACGCGTCGGAGATCTGGCTGACATTCTAGCCAATACTCCAGAGGCCGGGCGCGACGAAACCAAACCTTGGCTGCTCGCGCCAATTGATCTGCAAGCTGTGAAGGCGGCCGGTGTCACATTTGCGCGTTCTATGTTGGAGCGTGTCATCGAAGAGCAGGCCAAAGGCGCNCCTGAGAAAGCTGATGCCATTCGCGCGCAGATTGGCGAGAAGCTTGGTGGCGACCTCAGAAATCTCGTGCCTGGTTCAGCTGAGGCATTGGCGCTGAAGGNAACACTGATCGCNCAAGATGCTTGGTCGCAATATCTCGAAGTTGGCATCGGCGAAGATGCGGAGATTTTTTCCAAGGCCCAGCCAATGGCTGCTATCGGTCATGGCATGGAAGCCGGGCTACACCCCAGGTCGACCTGGAACAATCCTGAGCCTGAAGTTGCGCTGCTGGTCGATAGTGTCGGAAATATCGTTGGTGCGACCCTTGGCAATGACGTCAACCTGCGCGACTTCGAGGGGCGCTCCGCACTTCTACTTTCGAAAGCCAAGGACAACAACGCTTCAGCAAGTGTCGGGCCATTTGTTCGTTTCTTCGACGAGTTTTTTACNATCGACACGGTCCGTCGCATGGATGTGAAGCTCAAGGTTACCGGCGAGGATGGGTTCGAGATGAATGGCTCATCGTCGATGTCGGAGATTGCGCGTGATCCCGCTGCGTTGGTCAGTGAGATGATCGGGCGAACGCACCAGTATCCCGACGGCGCGATCCTCTATCTCGGGACGATGTTTGCGCCGACGGAAGATCGTGGAGAGGCCGGCATGGGCTTTACCCATAAAGTCGGTGACGTGGTGACGATCTCAACACCGGCACTTGGCTCGTTGACGAACGTGATGACAACATCTGACCGGGCGAAGCCCTGGACATTTGGGACTGGCGCGTTGATGCGCAATCTGGCGAAGCGTGGATTGCTGAGCTGATCGACAGGAGCGAGTTATGACCGTCGAGACACCGAATTATAAGCCGCATGAATCCTTGGCCGCGATGTCGTCACGCTATGTCACCGTTGATGATATTCCGTGGCAGCAAACACAGTTCCCTGGCATCGAGATGAAGGTGCTGATGGAAGACAAAGTCACTGGCATGATGACGACCTTAACGCGATTGGCAGCGGGCGCAGTCCTGCCGGACCATACTCACGCAGGTATCGAGCAGAGCTGGGTGATTGAAGGAACGCTTCAGGATCATGAAGGTTCAGTCACAGCTGGCAATTGTGTTTGGCGTCCAGCTGGCAGCCGTCACGTTGCGAACTCTCCGGACGGTTGTCTGGTGCCGGGCTTTTTCCAGAAGCCGAACACGTTTCATGATGACGGGTGAGGGGGATTTGGGGGGCTAAGTGAACGTGAAGGGAAGGGCTCTGGATTGGGGCTTCTCAGTTGGGCCGCTTGTGTTGCAAGCGCCCCAGGACAGACAAGTCCTGGAGTTAAGGTGAGACCCGCTTCAGATTTTTCACAACCGTAGCTAGTTTTCGGACGCTTCCGCCACCCTGAAGCGCTCACTTGTAGGAGTCATTCCTCTGTCAAAACCACCGTTGCACACGACAGAGATTAGTGCCCTGCGCTGATGACACCCGTTCTAATCGAATAGTCGACCGCCACCCCGTAGTCTGGATCATCCTCTGAGTCGACAATCAGCTGCCCAGCCCNATTGAGCANACGATGGCAATCCCGCGACAGATGTCTGAGCTGCAGAGTCTTGNCGCGAGCNTCATATTTTGCCGCCAATGCCTCAATCGCCTGCAAGGCTGATTGATCCACAACGCGGCTGTTCAGAAAATCTACAATGATCAAGTCTGGATCATTGCGTGGATCGAATAACTCATCGAAACCAGCTACCGAACCAAAGAATAGCGGCCCGTCAATCTTATACAGCTTCGCGTTTTCCGGCGTAAGACTCGTCTCTGCACGCAGTCGGGTTGCGTTGTTCCACGCATAGCACAACGCCGATACGATGACGCCGACAACCACGGCAATGGCCAAGTCAGTCATCACGGTCACAATCGTGACCAAGATCATAACCATCGCGTCTGTCAGAGGAATGCGCCCAAGTATNGTTANGCTCTTCCAAGCAAAGGTNCCGATCACGACCNTCATCATCACGCCGACCAGTGCCGCGAGAGGTATCTGCTCGATGAGNCCNGATGCAAACACGATGAATACGAGCAAGAACAGCGCTGCTGAAATACCNGACAGCCGNGTNCGACCTCCGGATTTCACGTTAATCATGGACTGCCCGATCATCGCACATCCACCCATGCCGCCGAAAAANCCNGTCACNGTATTNGCGACNCCTTGNGCGATNCACTCTTGNGAGGCTCCCCCTCGCTTCTCGGTAATTTCGCCAACGAGATTTAGGGTCAGCAGACTTTCAATCAATCCGATAGCCGCTAGAACCAACGCATAGGGAAAGATGATCTGGAGCGTTTCGAAATTGAGTGGCACCATCGGGATGTGGAACGAAGGCAACCCGCCCTTGATCGACGCGAGATCACCAACGCGTGGCACGTCGATACCAAACAAAATGACAAGTCCCGCTACAAATCCTATGCCTGCCAGAGGTGCAGGGATCGCGTTAGTGAGCTTGGGCATGTAGTGGATTACCGCCATCGTCAGGACGACAAGCCCCAACATTAAGGCCAGCGGCCAACCACTCATCCAGACTTTGGTGCCATCTGGCCCCGCAACTTGGAACTGCAGCAGCTGCGCTATGAAAATGACAATCGCCAGCCCGTTAACAAAACCGAGCATCACAGGATGTGGTACCAATCGGATGAATTTGCCCAGCTTCAGTGCCCCTGCGGTAATCTGCAAGACGCCCATCAACACCACAGTTGCGAACAGATACTCGACTCCATGACGGGCGACGAGCGCCACCATGACGACTGCGAGCGCGCCGGTTGCCCCGGAAATCATCCCCGGTCTCCCGCCCATGATGGCCGTAATCAATCCAACGATGAATGCCGCATAGAGCCCGACCAGGGGATGGACACCTGCCACGAATGCAAATGCTACAGCTTCTGGTACCAACGCTAGCGCGACAGTGAGCCCAGCTAACACTTCAATTTTGATGCGCGCCGGNCTGAGGGCGGGATCTTTCGTCTTTATCCATCCCGCCAGATCAATANGATCTGCGAACATTGCGAGCGTCAATTTTGCCACGTAACCATGCATCCATGCTAAGAGAATCTTATGCTTCTCCCACACACATACAGGCAAAATGCTGCGCTGCAAAATAAAACTTGNGGCGGTGCACAATTGAAGATTTTGTGTGATGGTTATGTGGCTTGTCNGCCTNTTGATTGGGACGGACAAAGNCCAGGAGAAAAAACGACNCGGGGGACAAGAAGTTNGAGAACTACCNGGAGAATATCGCGGCCGTCGATGCTCCAGAAGCAGACGGACCTTCTCTCAGTCGCGCCTATCGCCTCGTTCCATCTAACNGCGCGNCTACCTTACTGTCACCATCTGGCGCTGCACCGAGTTGTTCCCAAAGCCNGTCATGTCGANGCTTGATGTCATTGGCTGGGTGTTACCGTTGACGTCGGTTGCACGGCACATCAGTTCGCGTTCGCCGGGCTCGGCCTGCCAGTNAAAGCGCCAACCGCGCCACGCATATTGTCCGATTTCAGGATCGAGCTTGGCATCATGCCATTGGCCATCAATGGCGATTTCGACTTTCGCAATCGGGACACCGGCACCAGACCAGGCGCGGCCGAACAGTGGAACCAGTCCGCTATCGACGAGGCGGCTGCGGGTATACACATCGGGCATGCCTGGTGGGACAAGCAGCGAGCGCACAAGCATCGTGGTGACGGGTGTGCCTGGATCGTCTGCGCTTGTCTTGTATACGTACGTGCCCTTCTGCTGATAGCCGTCAAAGGGCTTGTCGATGACTTCGATGCGGTCGAGCCATTTCACGCTCGCCATGCCATACCAGCCGGGGACAACGAGGCGCAGTGGGAAGCCATGCTGTGGGAGAAGTGGCGTGCCGTTCATGAGCCAGACGAGCATGACATCATCTGATAGCGCCTGCTCAGGTGTCAGGCTGCGACCGTAATCATGTTCGATGCCGCCGCCGAAGCCACGGTCCTGGCCATAGAACACAACGTCGACGGCCTTGCCAGAAAGCCCGGCCTTTTCGAGAATTGGCTTTAATGGTGTGCCTGTCCACTCCGACGTACCAACAGCTTCATGATGCCATGGCTGGCTTTGCGTGCGTGGGGTGATGCCTGCACGGCCGTTGCCGGCGCACTCCATTGTCACTTTCATGGAGCGCTGCGGCATCTGCTGGAGCTCCTGCATGGTCAGCGTGACCGGATTGTCGACTAGCCCGCTGATGGTGAGTGTCCAGTTGTCGGCGGACTGAACAAACGGCACATCGAAATGGATAAGGAGATAATGCAGCCCGGTCGGTGTCAGATCATAACGCAGCGTCTCGAGTAGCGTGCCGGGATTGCGATTGGCGAGCTGGACTTCTGCGCGAGAGAAATCACCNTCGGTGTGTNGCCGCTTGGAGGGATTGTAAAACGGGTGATGGGNTTCTGACACGTTGGTTCCCCGATTTGGTTTGCTCAATTCAGATGAGAAAGAAGCCTGCGATCATCCAGCCATAGCAATAGAGAATGGCTAGTAAGGAGACAACCAAGAGTGCACCACTCTTGAGATAGTTCATGGTGCTGCCGGTCATCCACTCAAACAGTTCGATCAAGAAGGCGCCGCCGTTGACGGATGGCAGTGGGAGTAGATTGATGATTGCCTGTAGGCCGCAGGCGAGGGTGACGAGCGTAACAGGATCTTCAGTTTGAACTGAATGGACGATTTGGCCTGCAACGGAGCTTGCCGTGTTGANAGGATCAATAATGAGCCCCCAAGCTGTGCTGACGACTTTCTCAGGCAGGCCTAAAATGAGTTCGGGCAAGTAGGCTATGGCTGCCGCCAGGATTATGACTTCTCCAATGACNCGAAAGAGCAATCGGAAAGGCTTGGAGAGTCCTTCTAAGCCTTNTGGGCCTTCGACAAACTTTACGGAGGTTCCAAGCGGCAANAGGCCGATTTTAATCTTNCGACCNAGGATGNTGAGATTGGCNAGTGCCCCTCCAAANCCAAGCNAGATCCGTTCGACTTTGACAGGCACGATGGCAGCGACGAGGCAAATCGTGAGGGCGTAGATATATGCGTAGAGCGTGAAGAGCCCAAATACTATAAGGCCGATCAGAATGAGTTCATTTGTCGGCATAGCAGCTTGGCAATGTTTGTTGGTNTGATCAGCTCATCGAAACAGTCGAGGCCATCTGGAAATTCGATGGCCTCAACTGTTGACGCTTAAACCGCCTCGATCATCATCGCGATGCCTTGGCCAACACCAATGCACATTGTGCAAAGCGCGCGCTTTGCGCCGCGTTCCTGCAACTCAATCGCGGCTGTCAGCGCGAGCCTTGCACCAGACATACCGAGTGGATGGCCAAGGGCGATCGCTCCGCCATTCGGATTTACGTGCTCAGCGTCATCAGGAAGTCCGAGGCGGCGCGTAGTTGCAAGCGCTTGCGCGGCGAATGCTTCGTTTAGCTCGATGACATCGACATCGCTGATCTTCATGCCCAAGCGCTCAAGGAGTTTTTCTGAGGCTGGTGCTGGCCCGATTCCCATNATGCGTGGCGGTACACCTGCCGTGGCAGTGGCAATGACCTTGGCCTTGGGTTNCAGGCCATACTTTTCGACGGCTTCAGCGGAAGCAACGATCACGGCTGCTGCGCCATCGTTCACACCTGACGCATTGCCGGGTGTTACTGTTCCGCCATCCTTGCGGAAGGGCGTTGGCAGAGAGGCCAGCTTCTCCAGTGTTGTCTGACGTGGGTGCTCATCTTGATCCACGACGATCGGATCACCCTTGCGCTGGGGGATTGTTACAGGGACAATCTCTTTCGCNAAACGGCCGCTGGCCTGAGCTGCAGCCGCGCGTTCCTGGCTACGCATCGCGAAGCCGTCCTGATCAGCGCGCGTGATCTGGAATTCCTCGGCGACGTTCTCTGCGGTCTCCGGCATTGAGTCGATGCCGTACTGATCCTTCATCATCTTGTTGACGAAGCGCCAGCCGATGGTGGTGTCATAGACTGTGTTATCGCGTGCAAACGCTGTCGTGGCCTTGGGCATAACGAAGGGGGCCCGTGACATGCTCTCAACGCCGCCCGCCAGCATAACATCGGCTTCACCAGCCTTGATGGTACGCGCCGACAAGCCGATGGCATCCAAGCCTGAGCCACACAGCCGGTTGATCGTTCCACCTGGTACCTCGGTTGGGAGACCAGCCAGCAGTGTCGCCATTCGAGCAACGTTGCGATTGTCTTCGCCTGCCTGGTTCGCGCAACCGAATACAGAGTCGTCGATAGCCTGGGCATCAAGGTCGCCCGCTTCCTTCATCACTTCGCGTATGACGTGCGCTGCCATGTCATCAGGCCGGACAGCTGACAGTGAGCCGCCGTATCGACCGATCGGGGTGCGTTTACCTTCACAGATATATGCCTCGCGAGCCATCGCGCTCCTCCTCATGCAAGTTTTTTGAGAATTGTTATAGCCGTTTATTCTGCAACCATAGTCGCTTAAGCAGCGGCGAATGCAATGGAATTGTCCCGGTCTTAACCAAGCATCAGATGCATGTTGCTGGGTGAGATCAGAAGAGTCGTTCTTGTTCCGTGGGTAACTGCACTGCGTGCGAAATGCCTCTAAAGATTGGTCAACAGGTTGCGGAGCGCAACGAGCAGGACCATCGCCGGAGACACACACATGAAACGCGCACTTATGATTTTTGGAGCTATTGCGCTTCTTTTCACTGGGGTTATCACAGCAGGACTGGGCTACCTTGGAACCAAGGCTTATCTGGCTGCTGAAGCCAACAAGACAGCGGCGGTTACAGCTGTTACCGAGATCTCGAAGGAATGGTCGGTTGTTGGACGCTATGACATCGTGGACCGAAGTCTGATCAATGTCGCTGAAACACCGCGTGTCGAGCAGTTCATGCGTAATATTGGGCGGCTTGGCAAACTCGTGAAGATCAAAGATGCACGTCAAGTGCACTTCGGAATGTCGACGACTGATGGAACTACTGCCATCATCGAGTTCCAGGGCGAGTTTACGAACGGTACAGGTAAAGTGATTGCCAAGATGCGAAAGGCTGATGGGAAGATGAAGCTTTACGGCATCAAAGTCGAAGATGGAAAACTAAAACCAAAGAAGCCGGAAACAACGGCCTAGAACTGGATCGTTTCATGAGGAAGTGCTTGGCGCTTCCTCATGAAACGTGAACCGGTGATTTTCTATCTGGAACGATCTTGCTCTAAGCCGGCACCCGAAAAGCTGACAAGTAGACTGCGGCGCTGGCTTATGAANTCAGCGCCTTTCCTTTTTCATTCAGTTGTTTGTTGCTGACAGGAGATCAAGTCGGGAATTCGCGTTCCAGCAAATCCGGAAGGTCATTTGCAATCAGAATTGCATCGTTAGAACTTAGGTTCTGATTGATCCAGGCCTGCGCCTCGTTGAACGTCTCAAACGTCAGAAGCTCTGCATCCGTGCCGGCATTTCTGAAGCCTTGAACGAAGGTCGGGATACGTTCTGGTTTGACGGCGATGGTCACTTCAGTATCGCGCGCGGCTTTTGCTCCGAGCATGTCATGAACTTCATCATGTCTTGTGCCAAGTTCGGCCACCCCTGGAGTGACGAGGATGCGCCGTCCGCCCTCTTTCTGCAGCTTTGCAAGAAGATCAATGCCGTTGATGATGCCGTCGGTGTTGGCATTGAAGGCATCGTCCACGTAAGTCGCACCGGAAGGATGCGATTTAACTTCGAGGCGGTGGACGATCTGAGGAGTTGAGCGCAACGCAGCAACGATGCGATCAGATGCGATACCCAGACTGGATGCTAGCGCATAGGCCAGCGCCATGTTGCGTCCATGATGGATGCCAAACAATGGTGCGAAGAGTTCGTAATTGCTGTCGCCATGTTTGATCTTGACCACAAGACCATCTCTGTTCTGCTCATTGGAGAGAATTTGGATGTCTGACGCTGTGCTATCACCGACGACAATGAATGATTTGCGATCGGCCTCGACGAATTTGCGTGCGTAGGCACGATCCAACACCGTTTCGTCGATGACCATAATGCCTTTGCGCTGTGCTACGGCCTCAGCAAGTTTAAATTTGGCTTCCGCTACCGTCTCTAGATCTTTGAAGCGCTCATAGTGCGCTTCGCCGATCGAGGTCAGAATGCCGTGGTCTGGTGGTGTGAAATTACAAAGACGCTTGATAGAGCCGATGCCATAGGCGCCCATTTCAACGATGAAGTATTTGCAATTGTCGGCGAGGCGCTCGTTGATGATACGGGAGATCCCCATCACCGTGTTAACGCTGCCGGGGGTATACAACGCATTGGTGTTCATCTGCAGCACATGGCCCAGGATGTGTTTGACCGATGTTTTCCCGAACGAACCGGTGATGCCGATCGTTTTTGGTGCAACTTGGCGGAGGCGTGCTTCTGCGGCCGTTCGGAAACCATTTTGAATATTGGTTTCGACGGGCTTGAGAAGAAAATTTCCAACAACCAACAGGAATGGAATGAGCTGAACAGCAGCCAGCCATTTGAAGCTGCCGCCCATAATAGCGGCCCCTAAACCAACCAACAGGCAAAGACCAAAGCTTAAAGCAAAAATGCGTTTCGCGCGGTGGGTCAGAACAAGTTTTTTCTTGGCTGCTTTGCGCGGATCGGCTTCGCGCAACCCGGCAACGGCAAACAAGGCTGCAATTAATCCTGTTTCCGCGAGACCCAGGGCGACGTCCTTAGTGATGTAGGTCATGATCCCGAACAGGACCAATGCTGCGGAAACGCGTTTGTCGAACGAAGCCGTGTTCGCGAGCCAGGGCAAGAACCTGCTCGCATCGTATTCGTCCTGCTGAAAGATATGGAGATAGCGCAAGAGCCTGCGGGCGCAGAAAAATGCGAAGGCTGCAAATGCGATGACCGACAAGAGTTCCGCCATGAGTATTTTCAGCCCTTAGGATTGCAGGAAGTCACGCACGCGCTTGGCCACTTGGTGGCGCCCATCACCCAGCAATGAGTAATGATCCTGTGTGTCGAGAACATTGAGGTCGGCATTCGGAATGAGTTCAGCCAGACGTTCGCCGATTTCCGGCGGTGTTTCGGTGTCCTTGCCGCCGTAGATGAGCAGAACAGGGCAGCTGATCTGTCGGGCCACATCAGTCAGGTCTTCGCGCACGACTTTGGCTAGGATCTCTCGCATGGCACCTGCGTTGCGATAATCAGCGCTACCGAAACGATTGCGAAGCTTATCAACATCCAGACCGAGAACGGGAGCTAGATGCTTTAGGGTTTTGAAGGTGTAGATCTTGCTCTGGACACGGGTCTGTTCAAGCATTGAGCGCTGGCGTTGCAAACCGGCCGAGGCGATCAGCACCAGTTTGTCGACCGTTTCAGGATGCCGGGCCGCTAGCTGAATGCCGACGCGTCCACCAAAGGAGTGACCAAGCCAGACGGTTGGGCCGGCCGCCTCTCCCGTTTTCAACAAGCGAGCCGAAAAGTCAGCATAATCGGCAGTACCCCAAGGCTCGCTTGGTGCAGGAGCATCTCCGAAACCAGGAAAGTCAATGAGGACATGGCCACCGAAGCTTGTCAGCGATTGTGCGAGATTGGCCATCGCGTGGCGGTTCTGGCCCCAGCCATGTGCCCATACGAAGCGCCACTTTTCCGGCACATCGAAGGTGCCCAATGTCTCATGGCTCACTTGAGCAATATCGTACGAATCGGGGCTCATGTTCGGCGTTATCCTGTTTCTGGGCTGTGCAGGCAAGCTTGTGCTCTGTGGGGTGTCGTCGCGGTTATATTGTGGAATGCGGCTCGCGTTTGACCACGCTTTGGGCTAACTGATCGGGCAAGTCGTGTTTCGGGAGCCAGAAACCTCGGGGGAGCGATCGAATGGCGAAAAGAACCATAGCCGTTTTCTTTGGTGGGCGGTCACCTGAGCACGATGTCAGTGTCGTGACAGCTTTACAGGTCATGTCTGCGCTGGATGCGGACGCCTACGAGGTTCTGCCGGTTTACCTTGCGACGAACGGAAGTTGGTGGACGGGTGATATTCTTCGCGAGCGTTCCACTTATCTTCCGAGTGCGGCTGAGTTCGATAAGCTGACACAGGTCACGTTAGATATGACCGCATCCGGTCGACCGAGTCTGGTTGCTCAGCANTCTGGACTGTTCCGCAAGGCGCAAAGGTTTGAGTTTGATGTGGCTCTGCCCTCATTTCATGGCTTGATCGGGGAAGATGGACAGATCCAGGGCACGTTTGAGGCAGCAGGCATTTCTTACACTGGAATGCGTACGCTGGCCTCGGCGATCCTTATGGACAAGGTTGCGACCAAGCGAATGCTTGCTGGCACTGATGTCGATATTCTTCCGTATCGTGAAATCCGGCGNCCAAGTGAAGGGTTGATGGTTACCCCGGCTGAACTGGAAGACATTCTTGGCGACTTCTCTGGCCCTTGGTGTGTGAAGCCCAGTCACCTCGGTAGCAGCATTGGCGTGGCGCGGGCCGAGACCCTTCAGGAGCTCTCGGACGTTCTGCCGGCAATCTTTAAGTTTGACACTTCAGCGATCCTGGAACCGTTCGTTGAGAACATGATCGAATACAACGTAGCGGTGTCCAAGTCGTCTGGCGAATTGCGGACATCGGCGATTGAACGACCTAAAAANTCAGGTGAACTGCTTGATTTTAAAGAGAAGTATCTATCTGGTGGNGGTGCCAAGAAGACCGGAAGTAAGGCACCAGGGACGTCTAGTGAAGGTATGTTGTCGTTGACGCGCGAGCTGAACCCTGAATTGCAGCAGGGCCTCGAGGGCAAGATCCGCAATATGGCGGTCACGGCTTTTGATACCGTTGGTGGCACCGGAGCGCCGCGGATCGATTTTATAGGGAACGAAGTGACCGGTGAGATCTGGCTCAACGAGGTTAATCCCTGCCCAGGATCGTTCGGCTATTTTCTGTGGGAAGCGCTTGAGGATAANTCGATGCTTTTCACTGATCTGCTNGATGGATTGGTTCGGGAGGCACTCGACGAGGCGGCACGCGCGCGGCTGCCGGCCGATCCAACTCCATCGGATGCACGGTTATTCTCGCGTCGGGGATGAACAACCGAATAATCCCTTCAAGATTTCTAAGTATATGTAATTCATTTGCTAAATCGGCCTTCCCAGCCTGTTTTCTAGTGTGTCGCTGGCAGTCGCCTCTTGACAGTGCCACGACTTANACTAAGTCACTNGCTGCAGTTTGTGTGGGAAGGAATTGCGGAGGGAAAGAATGCCGTTCTCGTTGGTTANCGGACTGGCGTCCGTGGGATCGACGGCTCGACGGTTTGTTCGTCTCGATCTGCCTGACAGCTTACAAATTAGTAAGGAACNCGATGTTCGGTTTGCGTGGCAACCGGAGCATGCTATTCCCGCTGCGAAATTCTCCTCAACCACTTGGGTCGCAAACCATCGCTCGGTTCCGAGCGCCTGACACTCCACTGAATTAAGGAAAAGCCGATGGCCGAACTGATCAAGACAGACCGGCTTACAAAGCACTTTGGAGACATCGCCGCTGTGAACGGCATTTCATTGTCAGTTCCGAAGGGCGAAGTTCTAGGATTTCTCGGTCCCAACGGGGCCGGTAAGTCGACGACGATGAAGATGATCACCGGGTTTCTAGAGCCAGACAGCGGCTTGGTCCGGATCAATGGCGTCGACATGGCTAGCGATCCTATAAGCGCCAAGAAGCAGATAGGCTATGTACCGGAAGGCGCGCCTGCCTACGGTGACATGATCGTCCAGTCGTTTTTGCAGTTTATCGCTGCGATCCGTGGCTTTGATGGCGGAGAACGCGACTACCGGGTAGCGCAAGCCGTTGATAAGACTGGGCTTAAAAGTGTCCTCAATCAGCAAATAGAGACACTATCCAAAGGTTACAAGCGCCGTGTCGGGCTCGCGCAGGCCATTTTGCATGATCCGGCTGTTCTGATCATGGACGAGCCAACGGACGGTCTCGATCCTAACCAAAAGCATCACGTGCGCTCGCTCATTGCTGATATGGCGGAGCAGAAGGCGATTGTTGTGTCGACCCACATTCTTGAAGAAGTCGAAGCGGTTTGCTCACGTGCTGTCGTTATCGATAAAGGGCGCATAGTGGCTGACGGCACTGCNGANGATCTGCAGGCACGGATGCCATATCATAATGCCGTTGCGGTTCGGGTGCCAACAGATGCNGCGGAAGGTTTGATGAGCGCGATCAAGGATCTCTCTGGGGTCGCCGATGTCGAAGAAATTAGCCGGACCAATGGNCATGTGCGGTTCAGGGCGCTGCCCAACGCGCAGGGTGCAATTGCANCAGACATTGCCTCNCTTGTANGGGAACGCTCNATCGACATCGATGAGNTGATTGTTGAGCGNGGACGCCTCGACGACGTTTTCCGATCNATCACAACATCTGACGCCGGTACATCAGGTGCCCAGTCCAGCGCAGGAGGGAACTGATGCGGACGATCAAGATAATCTTTGGCCGCGAGTTCAACGCCTACTTCAATACGACACTCGCGTATGTCTTTGTCGCAATCTTCGTTGCTTTGACCAGCGCACTGGCATTCTACGTCGGTAATTTCTTCCAGCGCGGTCAGGCTGATCTGGCGGTCTTCTTCCAGTACCACCCGTGGGTCTATCTGATCCTGGTGCCAGCTGTGGCGATGCGGTTGTGGGCTGAAGAACGCAAATCCGGAACAATTGAACTTCTGATGACGCTGCCGGTGACGCCGATGCAGGCGATCGTTGGAAAGTTTCTGGCTGCATGGGCGTTTCTCGGTGTTGCCCTGCTCCTCACGATACCAATGTGGGTCACAGTCAATGTGCTTGGGAACCCAGACAATGGGGTGATCCTTGCCAGTTACATTGGCAGCTTCCTCATGGCTGGCGCATTTCTGGCGATTGGCTCATTTGTGTCAGCTCTGACCAAGAACCAAGTCATTGCATTCATTGTGGCCGCGGTGATCTGCTTCCTGTTTGTGATGAGCAGCTTGCCACTGGTTCTGGGCTTCTTCAAAGCGTGGGCGCCGGCCTTCATCATCTCAGGCATCGAGTCGCTCAGCTTCCTGTCACATTTCCAGCAGATTACGAAGGGTGTGATCTCCCTACCCTCGTTGATCTTCTTCCTGTCAATGATCGTCTTCTTTTTGTTCGCNAACACGTTGGCTGTTGAGCAGAAGAAGGCGGAGTAGGGGTAANCAACTATGGCTAACGCATCCAACAATCAGCCCGGCGCCCTCAAAAAGATCGCGAATGGTGCCGACAAGCTTACTGGGTGGGCATTGCTTGCGCCCGGTGAAATCGGTCGACTACTCGGCGGCATGAGCAAGAGTACAATGACATGGGTTGGGATCGGTCTCGCGGCCGTCATCCTTGTATCGGTCAATGTTGTCTCAACCAATATGTTTCGCGCCGCAAATGNTGACCTGACGGCGTCTGGTCTCTACTCGCTTTCCGACAGTACTAGCCGTGTGATGGGAAAGATTGGCGAGCCAATCGATGTGCGCATCTATTTCTCCGAGAAACTCGGTGATGCCGCACCCGCATACAAGCGCTACTTCGAGCGTGTTCGTGCACTGTTCGACCAATATGCGAATATGGCCGGCAATAAACTGCGCGTATCATTCATAGATCCGGAGCCATTTTCAGACGCCGAGGATCGTGCTGTTGCAGCTNGTCTGCAAGGCATTCGATTGAATAACGANGGAGACCAAGGCTTCTTCGGATTGGTAGCAACGAACAGTACTGATCAGCAGGAAGTTGTTCAGTTCTTCTCGCCGCAGCGCGAGCGTTACCTTGAATACGACATGACGAAGCTGGTCCATAAGCTNTCTATTCCAAAGAAGCTTGTGGTTGGTGTCATGAGTGGCATNCCNGTTATGGGTGGCCAGCAGCGTCCTCGATTCCCGGGTCAGCAGCCGCAGCAGNTGCCAAAATGGGTGGTNATGAACCAGATCGAGGATTTCTTTGAGGTCAAGGATGTCCCGCTCAACTCCAAGGAAATTCCTAAAGACGTTGATGTGCTGATGCTAATCCAGCCAGCAGGTTTGCAGGCGGACACAGCATTCGCGATTGATCAGTTTGCTCTCAAGGGTGGACGCGTTCTGGCATTCGTCGATCCGGTACCNGACGTCGGACGCATGATGAACCCTGGCGCAGCNGGCGCAGCTTCNAGTCCGGAACTGGTCAAGCTNTTCAAGGCNTGGGGTATCAAGGTTGATTCTGGCAAAACTGCTGGTGACCTAGCGATCGCGCGACGTGTCCAGACTGGCGGCAACAGGTCTGCAGTCACCGAATACATTGCTTGGTTGGCNGTAAAGGGCANCTTAATCAACGGTAGTGATGTTATCACTGACGGCGTCAACGTCGTGAACATGGCGACGTCTGGCTTTATCACAGCCGAGGATAAAGCTGGAACGAAACTACAGCCTTTGCTGCAAACCTCGGACAAGGCAATGGAGGTTCAGTCGGCCTGGCTGCTTGGCCAGCGGCCTGACCCGATCCAGCTTCTCCGGGATTATAAGCCTGGTGGCAAATCTTTGGTCCTAGCTGCTCGTGTCCAGGGTGATATCNAAACAGCTTTCCCCGACGGCCCGCCAAAGCCTAAGGCAGATGATAAGAAAGATGCCAAGGGTGCAGAGAAGAAGGCTGACGACAAAGCTGCTAAGGCATCGGACAAGTCGTATGTCAAATCTGGTAAGCTGAACGCCATCGTATTCGCTGACAGCGATCTGCTGTACGATGAGTTCTGGGTGCAGCGCCGCAGCCTGCTGGGCCAGAATATTTCGCTGCCAATCGCTCACAATGCGATCTTGGTAGTCAACGCACTTGAGAACCTGACAGGTGGTGAAGCGCTTTCAGGGCTTCGTGGTCGGGGCGTCGACGATCGTCCGTTCGAGTATGTCGATGGTATTCGCCGTGATGCGGAGCAACAGTTTCGTCAGAAAGAGCAGGCGTTGCTGACCAAGTTGACCAACGTCCGCAACGAACTTTCAAAGGTTGAGAAGCGAACCAAGGACGGTGGCGTCATCCTTACCGATGCTGATCGGGCTGCCATTGAGAAGTTCCGTGGTGAAATGATCGAAACTCGCAAGGAACTGCGAGATGTGAAGCATGCGATGCGCGCTGATATCGATGCGCTGGAAGGCTTNCTGAAGTTTATCAATATCGCTGGCGTGCCGCTATTGCTCGGTTTTGGGGGACTGGCTTTGGCCTACTTCCGCCGCCGACGCAGTGCCGCACACGCCTAACGACGAGGTTAGTTTGATGGATACCAAGAGTTTCAATCTATTGGCCATCGCAGCGGTGGCTTCTCTTGTGATAGCTGGTCTTGTTCACAGCGCTTACGACAGTTGGACGGTCGAAAATGTTTCCGGTGAGAAGCTCTTCCCGGGATTTGACAGGNGTGCCAACCAGGTTGNGCAGTTAGCGCTGCANCAAGGCGAGAAAAAGCTGGAGTTTCATAAGGTCAAAGATAAGTGGACGNTTGCCAATCGTGGTGGGTATCCAGCCAAAACCGAAAGTGTTCAGCAGCTCCTTGTAAGGGTTGCANGTGCTGAACTCGTGGAAGCCAAAACCAAAGACCCNGAACGNTACGGTTTGCTTGAGCTTGAGGATCCGACCGGTAAAGACGCCAAGTCGATCATGCTGAAGCTGAGTGATAACGATGGGAAAGCCATTGGCGATCTTGTTATCGGGAAGCGCCGACAGAGTGCGTTCGGTCAGGGTCGCTCAGGTGTCTATGTTCGTCGACCTGGAAATGATCAGACCTGGTTGACCAACGTCAGCCTGCGTCCGACTTTTGATGTTTCCGACTGGGTTGATCCAGTTTTCTTTCGAATTGGGGACGAGAAAGTTAAGTCTCTGACCCTGCAGACNCCGGATGGCGGAGACGTCAAGATTGTTGCCGAAGAGAAGAAAGGCGACAAGAAAGAGGATGTACACAAGTTTGCCGCGCTTCCGGAAGGCAAGAAGCTGAAGAAGGACATTGATCCGTCTGTCATCGTCCGAGGTTTGCAGACGTTTGAAATGACTGACGTTCGCAAACGTGCAGACGTCAAACTCCCGAAGNATGCCATCAAGATCCCGGCAATGATCGAAACCGAGAAGGGTATGAAGCTCCAGGCTGAGCTTGTACGTATCGGAGAAGATAACCGCTGGCTATCGTTCAAGGTCATCGACGACGGCAGTGACGCCAAGGTTGCTAAGTCATTCCGAGACAAACTGCATGGGTGGCAATTTAAAATTGCTGATTGGCGGTCGCGTCAAGTCTTCAAGACCTTTGATGAGATGTTCGNGGACAAGCCACCTGCTGCGCCTGTGAAACCAGATGCCTCTACCAGTGGCGCCGCACAGCAGTCGCCTGTGCCTTCAGCAACCGGTGGTCAATCGTCGAACAACTAGTAGCTCCGGTTCTTGGCAATTGTGCAGGATTCTCTATCGCAAGCTTGTCTGGTCACATTGAGTTCATGCGCCGCGTTGCAACATGGTCTGTAAGCATGCCGTCCATCGGCTGTTTGCTATGAACTTATAGTTGAATTGACAGCCAACGGGNGAGTTGCTTGTTNCGGTTGCGCAGCCCTTTGCAGAAAGGTACGGGCCATGCGTTTGCNNTATTTACTGGCGTGTTTGGGTATTGTTCTAACAACGAGCAATGCGAGTGCGAACTGCGGTTCTGTCACGATTGGTGAGATGAACTGGAATTCNGCCCGCCTGATCGCGAATGTTCAAAAAGTGATCCTGGAGTCAGGCTACGGCTGTAAGGTCGAGCTTCTAAAGACGACNACTGTGCCCGGTATGACCGCACATGTTGAGACTGGAAAACCAGATGTCATTTCGGAAGCATGGGTCAATTCCGTTCGCGAGATTTACAAGCGCGGCNTAAATGATCGCAAAATTCTCAGANCANGCTGGGTCATGACCGATGGTGGCCTCGAAGGCTGGTGGATCCCGTCGTACCTGGTGGCGAAGTNTCCAGGCATCGATACNATANATGGCCTGAAAAAACACTGGAAGTTGTTCGCTGACGCCTCGAGTCCCAACAAAGGTCGTTTCTTCGGNTGCCCCAAAGGATGGGGCTGTCGTACGATTAATCAAAACCTTTTCAAAGCNTATNGCATGGATCAGATGTTCGAAAGNTTCGACTCTGGTTCAGGTGACAANCTACGCCAGTCTATATCTTCAGCCTATGCCGAAAAGAAGCCCTGGCTCGGTTACTATTGGGCACCTACCGCTATCATGGGGCGTTATCCTATGGTCCCGGTAAAACTGAATGATGCTGATCCTGCCGGACACGCCTGCAACCAGAAGACTGATTGTGAGAAACCTCATGCCGGCCGATACCCGTCATCACTTGTGGTCTCAACGGTGACAACAAAGTTCAAGGACGCTCATCCCNAAGAGTTTGGAGCGCTGTCCAAGATCTCAATTCCGAACAAGGTTATGAATTCGATCCTGGCTTGGGCTGAGAAGAACAACGCTGGTGGTCCGGAAATGGCGGCGCAGTTCCTGCGTACACAGCGATCATTGTGGACCTCATGGGTATCAGAGGATGTGGTGAATAAGGTCGAAGCCGCACTTTGAAGTTTCGACCAATTCTTTCGGGATGTCGAAACTCACTAACATCCTTTTTGCATTTCTCAGGGTAGATCACCGTCATTNGCGACGTGCGCTTTTGAGCGGTGATGTTCTATGCGGTTGCGAGTTCCGAGCTTGCCGCTTTTTTGTCCTTCGACTTAGTCACCATGCGGCCGTTGCGCGCTAGCAGGGCGAATGCGGGCGGTGTGAAATAGAACGAAATCACCGTCGACAACAGCACGCCCCCCGCAATTGACATAGCGAATGGTGGCCAGAATCCGCCGCCCTCCAATATCAATGGTAGGAATCCGCCGAAGGTGGTCAGCGTTGTTGAGACGATGTGGCGACTTTGCGCGACAACCAACTCGCGGATCCGTCCAACATCTCCGGAACGTGCTAATGGATCCTGCTGCAACGCTGTCATGATAATGATGGNCGCGTTGATCGAGACACCAATCGAGCCAATTACACCGATGACAGCCTGAATACCGAATGGGTAGTTGAACACAGCAAGTGCCAGCAGACTTAGTCCCATGGAAAGGACAGCCACCACGCCGGTAACAAGAGACAGGCGGTACGATCCGAAGGTGATGACGATTGTCGCTATGCTGAGCGCAATGATGATGCCGAGTGTCGAGATCAGATTGCGCAAGACTTCGTCACGGGCATCCGNGTCACCGCCGACTTCCAGACGGTAGCCTGGAGGAATTTTCAACCCGCTTTCAGCAATTCGAGCCTGAACTTTCTTCAGAGCTTCCTCAGGCAGGACGTCGCGATGCACAAATCCCTGGATGGTGTTAATTCGCTCACCGTCCTTTCGGTAGACCGGGGACTCATCTGGTTCCAGGCGCGGAGTACTAATTGCGGTGATTGGGATTCCGGGATAGCCGCGATTTGCTGCAATTCTAGAACCGCTGGGAGCCACAACATCGATCTTGGTAATGGCGGTAAAGTCGGCTCTCGACTTTGATCCGACACGTACTCTGACAGGAAGTTCTTCACTGCCTTCCAGGAGCGAACCGCCGGTGGCGCCTTCAAGCGACGTTTCAAGTTGACGAGCGACGCTTGCTAGGGGAAGTCCNGCGAGGCGAGCCTTCTCCTCATTGACATCGACTCTAACTTTTGGGGCGCCGCCGCTCAGCTGCATTGTGGCCTGCAAGACTTCTGGGACAGACACCATCGTTTTGCGAACCTGTTCGCCAATGCTGCGCAAGGTGGAAAGTTCAGGACCGACGACCCTGATTTCCANTGGCGCATTGACCGGTGGCCCCTGAACCAGACCACGAACGATAATGCGGGCTTCGGGGACATTGGCGTCGAGAGTTCTTTGTAAATCACCCAGGACCGCTTCNGTTGCCTTGGGTGACCTGGTGGTCACCAGGGCTTCAGCAAAGCTCGGNTGGTTATCNTGATTTGCNATCATGTTGTAGTAGAAGGCGGGTGCGCTCTCGCCGATGACCCANTGGACGGTCTGAACTTCTGGGTGGGAGNGGATGAATTTCCCTGTCTTCAGCGCTANGCGATGGGTTTCGGTGATGGCTGTACCATCANCGNGTTTTACCTGGACATAGAACTGGNTGCGGTCGACCCCCGGGAAGAACTGGGCCTTCAATGTGGNGAACGCACCAAAGCCTATAACCGGTAGGATCATTGCNACCAGAATTGCAATGCGCGGATGGGCTAGAGCTAAGCCGATTGACCAGCTAAAAACTCCGGAACGTTGCGACCCGTTGGCCTCAGTAACGTTTGGCTTGATGAACCAGCCTGACAGTGCCGGTGTTACCGTAAGAGCAAGTGCCAACGATGCGATTAGCATCACGATCACAGAAATCGCGATGGCACCAACAAAGTCACCAGCAGGTCCAGGCAAGAGGGCCATCGGCATAAATGCCAGTGCGGTCGTCACAGTCGAGGCCAGAAGTGGAACGGCAAGCCTTTTGACTGCGGCTTGTACGGCATCCATAGGTGGTGCACCGGAATTCAATCGCCGCCGGACATCATCGGTCATCACAATGCCAGCGTCGACAAGAAGACCGAGCGCCACAATTAGACCTGTCACGGACATCTGGTGGATTGAAATTNCAATGCCTCGCAGCACAGCAATCGATATCAGCGTCGCCAGCGGGAGGATGATGGCCACAATCAGAGCGGAGCGCCAACCGAGAGTCAGGAATAGNACACCAACGACAAGGCCGACACCAATGGCCAGGTTTTGCAAGACACCCGTCAGCCGTTCCGCTGTGTAAGTGCTCTGGTCGAATAAGACTTTGAGCTCAAGACTAGCAGGCAGGTCAGCGCGAAAGTCNGCGTATGCCTTGTTGATNTTCTTAATCCANGCATCGACCTGAAGATCATCCTGCATGCGCGCAGCAACCANAACCGCCGGTTGACCGTCAGCNATNGCGATNCTGCTGGAGGGNTTNCGNACGACTTTGGTGACCGTTGCGACATCAGACACGCGNACNATGCGGCCNGAGGAAGTTTCGACAACGGGGATNCGGGAAATCCGATCAAGAGATTTGATTTCGCCCGANACNTCNATGAGGAATTCTGATGATTGTCCGCGCACCTGCCCGGCACTGACCTTACTNTCGGCCCGTCTTATCGTTTGTGACACCTGTTCGGCAGTTAGTCCGAGTGAGGTGAGTTTCTTAGGGTCAATGGTGACAAGGATTTCTTCCTGTTGAGCACCATAAAGACGAACAAATTTTGTGCCTCCNATTGCCCGCAGNCTGTCCTGCAGAAGCTCGCCATAGCGTTTCTTGATGGCCGGACTGACTGCAGCACCGTCTCTCGCAACAATGGCACTGATGGCGGTGAATGCGCNGGTGCGGTCATCATCAAAGCTTGGAGCAGGNACGCCAGCTGGGAAGCTTGCCGAGGCGTCTGAGATCGCGTCTCGTATNTTTGACCAGGCNTGGTCAATTTCAGTGGCGGAAATGAATTGTGATAGCTCGACCTGGATAACAGAGATGCCGGTGCGCGAGGTTGAGCGCAATTCGTCAATCTCTTCGATCTGTCTGAGTTCTTCTTCGATCTTTTCGGTGACGAGCGCTTCGACGCGCTTCGGACCCGCACCCGGATAGGGGGTAACAATTGTCGCGAAGAGGTNTGTAATGGTTGGATCTTCCTGACGTCCGATTGTCATCACACCCGAGATGCCGGCAGACAGGATCATAAGAATTGCGAGCGCAAATAGGCGCTTGTCGCGATAGAGGAGGGTGCTCATAACCGCTATTCTTTCTTTTAGTGGTGCTTTGCAGTCTTGA
The DNA here is from genome assembly GCA_002689605.1 of Filomicrobium sp. Taxonomy (GTDB): domain Bacteria; phylum Pseudomonadota; class Alphaproteobacteria; order Rhizobiales; family Hyphomicrobiaceae; genus Tectiglobus. The sequence goes on along the minus strand of NZGY01000042.1, from coordinate 17,032 downwards.
GATTNCTTTGAGCGCGGGCAACGCGTTGTCCAGGCGTTACCCGATTAGCACCGGTCGATACGACATGGTCACCGTTGTCCAAGCCGCCACGAACGAAAGCTTCGTTGCCGCGCACATGAAGGACCTCGACGACTTNCCTGCGAATGATGTNGCCATCAGGTTTTGCTTGGACCAACAAGACCGTCCANAGTCCTTTCAGNCCTTCGGACAGAGCAGTGGTTGGCAACCAAAAGCCGCGCGTGTCGACCCGGCGCTCGAGTGCGAGGCTTACGACCTCGCCAAATTGCGCTTTTGCTGCACCTTGCAGTGAAAACACTGCCGTCACTGTGCGGGTTCCCGTTTCAAGATCCGAGCGCACGGCCNTGAGAGTAGCGGTTGTTGTTCGTGATCCAGTTCGTAACGTGTAGCGATTACCTACACTGAGATTGGCTGCTGCATCAGGTGAAAGGCCGATCCTGGCTTGCTGACTTGCTGCCTCCAGCACTTCAAGTATACGCGTGCCGGCGGCAACGANGCTGCCTTCATCGATGCTACGANCGGCGACCTCACCATCGTANGGCGCGCGCAAGACCGATTTCTCGATGTCGATGTCTAGCGCTGNGATTTGAGCGTCAACGCGGGCGATGCCGGCATCGAGTTCCTGGACAGAGAAGCGCGCTTCATCAAAACGTTGTTTCGGGCTCCAGCCTTGGTTCTTGAGTTGGCTTTGGCGCTGCATTGTTGCCATTGCCAAACGTCGCCTCGCCTGGAGTTCGGATTTTCTGGCANCGAGTTCCTGACGGTTGGCTTTGAGCCTTGCGCTATCCAATTCAGCGAGAACCGCGCCCTTTTTTACTTTGTCGCCTTCGTCCGCAGCGATGCGCATCACCAGGCCGCCGCGCTCGAACGCAACTGAGGTCTNGCGGGCTGGCTCCAGCCTACCGATAAAATTGCGTTCAACGTCGTAGTGATCCGCCCATTTCACTTCTGTCGTTGTGACAGATATCGGCNNGTTCGCCTTGGTGCTCGCTGTGTTTTCAGCCCGGGAATGCAGTGCGAATATACCCAGCATGGTTGTNCCAACAACGAGTGCAACGGCANGGNTCACTCCGATTGTGTTGCTGACAAAACCCAGCCAGCTGCGTTGGGTCCGTGTCTGGTTTNCCGTGTCCGCAATTGCCATTTTGCTTGCCTTCTCTCAAAAGCTTTTGGCTTAAGTTACGATCGCTAACATATGTTAGNNNTCNNAACTTCGCAAATAAAAGTTAGAGGCGCTAACTTTTCAAGATGTGNTAGATTGAGTCGCATGGCAGAACAGAACACCGAGCAGACAGAGGCTTTGCGGGCCAAGAAGAAGTACCATCACGGTGACTTGCGTGAGGCTTTAATTTCGGCGGCATTCCAGATTGTGGTCGAGCGCGGAGCTGACCGCTTCTCGCTTGCTGATGCGTGTCGTCTTGCCGGTGTCTCAACCGCTGCGCCTTACAAGCATTTCCGTGATCGGGATGAGATTCTGGCAGAAGTGGTGACGCGGGCGTTTGATGTGATGTCCGAGAGGTCGATGCAGGCGGTGGCTGCTCATGGTGAAGGTACTTTGGCGGGGATTACGGCCATGGGAGAGGCCTATATCGATTTTGCTGTCAGTCAGCAGTCGNTGTTTCGCCTAATGTTTGGTCAGCACCCAACGTTGAAGAAAGAAGAGTGCGTTCTGTCGGAAGGCCGCGATTGCTTCAGTAATGTCATCAGACAAGTCGAGACATTCTGTCAGAAAAACAATGTTTCTGGAGATGCCACTGAAATCGCTGTTCGGTTGTGGACTTTTGTTCATGGGGCAGCATCGCTGACGATTGATGAAGATTACNATGCTGTGGTGCCCGACTTCGACGTTAAAAACATGGTGCGCCAAGCGACACCGATGCTGCTGAATATCAGCGGTGAAGTTGCGGGCGCCTAGCGTGTGAATGCCTAAGCCCTAGAGAAATCAATACGCCCGACGCCTCAGGCTTCAGGTTTAGTCGCAGAAATCATATAGTTGACGTCCGTATCAGGCGACAGCGCCCATCGATCCCGCAGCGGGTTGTAGACCACGCCCTGCCGGTCACTTTCTTTCATCCCTGCTGCAAGGAAGAAGCGGCGNAGCTCATCCGGCCTGACAAACTTGTCCCATTGGTGCGTTCCTNNCGGTACCCATCNCAGAATGTATTCTGCTCCGACGATCGCAAGCGCGTAGGCTTTGGGTGTCCGGTTGATGGTCGACATAATCAACAATCCANCCGGACGAACTAGCTTGGAGATCGTGGAAACGAATTCTGCTGGGTCTGGNACATGNTCAATAACTTCGAGGCACGTCACCATATCAAATCTGTGGCCTGCCTCTACAACTTGTTCGGCGGTGACCGCCTGGTAGTTGATGGCTAGATCTTGGGTTGTAGCATGATCCGCAGCGACTTGGATGTTTTCCGGGGCAGGATCAATCCCGGTCACTTCTGCACCCATACGCGCCAATGGTTCGCTAATCAGCCCCCCGCCGCAGCCGATATCGAGAACAGTCAGTCCACGTAAGGGCCTTAAACCTCCCTTTTCGAACGAAAAATGTTGCAGNGCGGCATCGCGAATGAATTCGAGCCGGACCGGACCTATTTTGTGTAGTGGCCGAAAGGGACCCTTCGTGTCCCACCAACTCCCGGCCTGACGTGCAAACTGACCAACTTCCGCANCATCGAGATTGGCTTGGTTTTCCATGTATCAGCTTGCTCCTTAGGTCGGGTCTGCAGCAAACACTTGCAAAGTGATGACAGTGAAAGTTGCGAGGATTGCTTGATGTCGATATGAGTACGTCCCAAGCGGTAATCAACCACAAATTCAGCGCGGTTGGCAGGTCTGCCGCAGCCANTGATACGGGCCGGACGCCGGGCTGTATCGGAAAAAAATACCCAATTCCATGCAAGCGGACAAAATCCGGATTGCTTGGCAGATCAATGAGCAGGTCAATGGCACGCGTTGTCATGAAATTCGGCGGTACGTCGGTCGCCAATANCGAGCGCATNCGAAATGTCGCACAACACGTTAAGCGTGAGTTTGATGCCGGCAATGAGGTTGCCGTCGTTGTGTCGGCTATGGCCGGTACGACAAATCAGCTTGTTGAGTGGGTGAAAGAGGCATCGCCACTGCATGACGCACGAGAGTANGATGCTGTCGTCGCCTCAGGTGAACAAGTGACAGCTGGCCTCTTGGCTATTGTGCTGCAGTCGATTGGTGTAGCCGCCCGGTCCTGGCAGGGCTGGCAAATACCTGTTGTGACCGATCAGGCGCATGGCTCAGCGCGCATCCAAAGCATAGATGCGAGTGAAATGCGCAAGCGCATGCAGAATCGCGAAGTGGCCGTTGCTACCGGATTTCAGGGCATTGAGCCGGAGCGAAATCGAATTGCGACGCTCGGACGTGGCGGATCTGATACAAGTGCAGTCGCCCTGGCCATCGCACTCGATGCAGATGTTTGCGACATCTACACCGACGTTGACGGTGTCTACACGAGTGATCCTAGGATTGTGCCTAAAGCCCAGCGGATGTCACGGGTGTCCTATGAAGAGATGCTCGAAATGGCCTCGCTCGGATCAAAGGTGCTGCAGACACGGTCGGTCGAGTTAGCCATGGTGCATGGTATGAGGACGCGAGTTCTCTCGAGTTTTGCCGAAGTTTCCTCAATACAGCCGGTCCGAGACGGCGGGAATTGGGGTGAAATTGGAACTGTTGTTTGTGACGAGGATGAGATCGTGGAAAGCCAGGTCGTTAGCGGTATCGCATTCACCAAGGATGAAGCAAAGGTCACAATTCAGAACGTTTCCGATAAACCTGGTGTGGCTGCTCGTGTCTTCGGTCCGCTGTCCGAAGCTAATGTGAATGTTGATATGATCGTGCAGAACCTGTCATCGGACGGCAAGCATACTGANATGACNTTTACCGTGGCCGCGAATGATCTCGATCGTACGCGGGCGGTGCTAGAGGAAGCCAAAGACGATATTGGCTACGACGAGATTGTTAGCTCTGCGGACGTTGTGAAAGTTTCAGCGATTGGTATCGGCATGCGTTCCCATGCAGGGGTCGCGGCCAAGATGTTCCGGGCGCTTGCTGAGAAGAACATCAATATTCTCGCGATTACGACGTCCGAGATCAAAGTCAGCGTTTTGATCGACGCGGTCTATGCCGAATTGGCCATGCGGACATTGCATTCCGCCTACGGGCTTGATGGCGATTAGGCCAGGTCATTGCTTGAATAAACAGTGCCGACCTTTCTGTGAGACACAGGTCGGAGATACGTTTTCCTCTTGTTTGACAAGAGATCCTATCACGGAGCCGGAAGATCATCCGGCACGGGCCGATGGCAACACGACGAAGTAGCGATAAGCCGCCTATACAGAGCGAACCCGCGCTGCGCATCATTACGCGCCGGCTTCGCGAGATCATGGCTGAAGCATCCGACGGTCAAACGCGTCTTGATCGCATTGTGCGACAGATATCNGGNCTTATGGTTGCCGAGGTGTGTTCTATTTATTTCAAGCGCCGGGATGGGACGCTTGAGCTGTTCGCTACAGAAGGACTGAATCCAGAGGCTGTGCATCAAACGCGGTTGAACCGTGGTGAGGGCCTTGTCGGGCGCGCAGCTGAAAGTACGGCACCGGTCAACGAACCGGANGCACAGAAGCACCCGGCGTTTTCCTTTCGTCCGGAAACCGGCGAAGAAGCCTATCACTCCATGCTTGCGGTTCCGATCCTTCGGGGCGGAGTCGTGCTTGGNGTTATTGCCATCCAAAACCAGACCAAGCGCGAGTACTCGGATGAAGATGTAGAGATTCTNCAGACGACCGCCATGGTTGTCGCCGAACACCTNGTTTCCGGCGATGTGGCGCGTGCGATGGTTGACGATGAGATCAGCCGATCGCTCTCAACATCGATGAATGGCGCATCGATGTCTGATGGGATTGCGATGGGGCATGTGGTTCTGCACGAGCCCCGGGTCGTTGTTACCAAGCTGNTGTCTGAGGCACCCGAGCACGAGCCGGCTCGGCTTGATAAGGCCGTTCGAGAACTGCGCAGCAGTATCGATGATATGCTGTCTCACGAGACAGTGTCTCATGCCGGAGCGCACCGCGAAGTTCTTGAAGCCTATCGTCTGTTTGCGAACGATAAGGGCTGGCTGCGCAGGATGCACTCCGCCGTCAGCGAAGGTCTGACTGCTGAGGCTGCTGTTGAGCGCGTCCAAAATGGTACCCGCTCGCGCATGCTTCGTCAGAACGATCCGTTTTGGCGCGAGCGGCTGCGCGACCTCGATGACCTCTCTGATCGCCTACTGCGAATACTGGCAGGCCGGAAGACAGCTGTCTTGGAGGACTTTGATCTTCCACCCGACACGATCCTGGTTGCGCGGAACATGGGTCCTGCCGAACTGCTCGACTATGATAGCCAGCGTCTGCGCGGTTTGGTGGTGGAAGAGGCTGGTCCGCAGAGCCATGTGGCAATTGTTGCTCGCGCCCTCGGGATTGCTGCTGTCGGNGAAGTGCCTGATATCATTGAGCAGCTTGGCGGGAATGACGAGATCATCGTTGATGGCGAACTTGGCCAGGTCCATGTGCGGCCATCGGCAGAGGTGGTTTCTGCCTATAACGATAAGGTTCGCTTTCGTGCCAGACGCCAACAACAATTCCAGGCGCTGCGAAATCAGCCGGCTGTCAGTAAGGATGGTGTAGGCATATCGCTTATGATGAACGCCGGACTGATGGCGGACATGTCTCATCTGGCCGACTCTGGTGCGGAAGGTATCGGGCTGTTTCGAACCGAACTGCAATTCATGATTGCGTCGACGTTTCCGCGCATGGAACAGCAAACGGCGACGTATCGGCAGATCATAGAAGCTGCGGGCGATAAGCCCGTGGTGTTTCGAGCCTTAGATATCGGCGGTGATAAAGCGTTGCCTTACCTGCGCCAGCCAAAGGAAGATAATCCGGCGCTGGGCTGGCGAGCGGTGCGGCTGGCGCTGGATCGACCAGCATTGTTTAGACTGCAGGTTCGAGCGCTCCTGCGTGCGGCTGCCGGGCGTGAGCTCAGGCTGATGGTGCCGATGATCAGCACGACAACCGAGTTGGCGGCGGCTCGCAAGTTAGTTGAGAGTGAACGGGAGCGTGCCGAGCAGAAAGGTCATGAACGACCAAGCGCTATTCGTCTTGGGGCTATGATCGAAGTTCCCAGCATTTTGCTCGAGCTTGATGCCTTGATGGAGCAGGTCGATTTTGTGTCGGTTGGTAGCAATGACTTGCTGCAGTTCCTNTATGCATGTGATCGCTCGAATGCCCTGGTTTCGCATCGCTACGATACAATGTCAGTGGCAGCACTGCGCGCACTCAAGATGGTGCAAGAGGCAGGCGATCGCCACAATGTTCCCGTAACTCTCTGTGGTGAACTCGCGGCGCAACCCTTACAGGCGATGGCTCTTATCGGTCTCGGCTATAGATCGCTCTCGATCGCTCCAGCCTCGATCGGACCTGTTAAGCGTATGGTTCTCTCACTTGATCAGTCCCGTATCGCTGAATTCATCGGCGAACGACTTGATGCGAGCCGAACCGGAGACATCAGAGCTGAATTGCAAAGATTTGCCGAAAGCGACAGTGTCGAGATTTGATATTTCGAAGCAGTCCAGTTCAGATGCAGAGTGAAACGAAATGACCGCTGCTCAGCAGTAGTTTGCAAGGATAACAAAGAGACAAACAATGAGCTCTCTGCCCGAAGAAAAATTGTTAGGCCTTGTTGAGCGTTGGACGATGGTCCAGCAGGAAATGAATGCCACGTCCAACCCCAAAGACATTGCGCGTCTCTCGAAGGAGTTTGCTGGGCTGGATCCCGTTGTCGCTACGATCAACACTCTGCGAGAAGCTGAAGACGAGCTTGCCGGNCTTCGTGAGATGCTGAGCGACGGCAGTGAGGACCAGGAGATGGCCTCACTAGCACGCGAAGAAATTGCGGAGCTTGAGCCCAAGATCGACGAACTTGAGCAAACCCTCAAGGTGCAATTGCTGCCCAAAGACGAGGCCGACGATAAAGGGGTGATTATCGAGTTGCGGGCTGGGACGGGGGGCGATGAAGCTGCNCTTTTCGCTTCAGACTTGTTTCGCATGTACAGTCGCTATGCCGAAATCAATAATTGGAAGGTGGAAGTACTGGATTCGTCNGAGAACGATCTNGGTGGCTACAAAGAGATCACTGCCTCAATCAATGGGGATGGTGTGTTCGCTCGTCTGAAATTNGAGTCCGGTGTCCACCGCGTCCAACGTGTTCCTGCGACTGAGGCAAGTGGCCGGATACATACGTCTGCAGCCACGGTTGCTGTACTTCCCGAAGTCGAAGAACTCGACTTTGNTATCAAGCAGGAAGACTTGAGAATAGATACAATGCGTGCATCGGGCGCAGGTGGGCAGCACGTCAATACAACGGACTCTGCGGTTCGTATTCTGCACATCCCAACAGGCATCACGGTTATCTCTGCGGAAAAATCTCAACACCAAAACCGTCGCAATGCGATGCAGGTGTTGCGGTCGCGATTGTATGAGATGGAACGTGANAAGATCGCTACGGAGAGGGCCGAGCAACGGCGTGACCAAGTTGGCTCTGGCGACCGTTCGCAACGGATCCGGACGTACAACTTTCCGCAGGGCCGCGTCACAGATCATCGCATCAACCTGACACTCCACAAGCTCGATCAGATGATGGAAGGCACCGCGTTGGACGAAGTGATCGACGCGCTTGTGACTGACCACCAAGCGACCCAATTGGCTGCCATGAATGACGATGCCTGATACGCCTTTAACTCTGCGAGGTGCGGTCAAGCTGGTTGGAGAAAAACTTGCGATTGCCGGTATAGAGCAACCTTCCGCCGAAGCCCGACGGCTTATTGTCGAAGCTCTCGAAATTGACAGTGTCGAGCTTATACGCAATCNGGAGAAGGTGCTATCGACGTCACAAGTGGATGCGGTTCAGCATTGGCTGAAGCGAAGGAGCTGCGGGGAACCACTTGCACGGATTCGAGGTTGGCAGGAGTTTTATGGGCGTCGGTTTGAGCTCACTGAAGCGACGTTGGAACCTCGCGCAGATACTGAAACCTTGATTGATGCAGTGCTGGCCAAGGCGGATGAAAGTCACGGTAGGTCCTATCCGTGGCGGATACTAGATGTCGGGACTGGGACCGGCTGTATTGCAATCACGTTACTTGCAGAACTGCCACAGGCGAGAGCCGTGGCAACAGACATTTCTGCTCAAGCGATTCATACCGCGAAGACTAACGCGCAGNGCCATGGTGTNGAGGCACGATTTCAGAGNTGCGNTACAGATCTGGCAGACGGTCTCACTATGGATTTCGATNTCGTAGTCTCAAACCCGCCCTATATNANGAGCGANGAAATANNAGCACTGNAAACCGAGGTTAAGGCGTTTGACCCTTTATTGGCCTTGGACGGCGGTAGTAGTGGGCTGAGTTGCTATTGCAAGCTTTCNTCGNAACTGGCCCGNTCAGCATGGGTTGGCCATTTATTNGTCGAAATTGCAGCTAATGATCATGNNCGAGTGNTTGAGGCGTTTGATCAAGAGGGGCTNAAATTCAAACGCGAAGNCGCCAAGCTGTGGCGAGATCTCACNGGACATGTGCGTTGTGTTGCGATTGAGACACTTCCCTAACGCTGTCGTCAAAAATAGTTGGAATCACGGAAGTATCGGGCTANAATAGNNNAAATCGATCAGGGCACATGGTTTNGTTTAGCGCGTTAATACGCAGCTTCAGTAANGTGCCACTAAGNTGCATCGAAAGCTTGGACATCAAAAAGACTGGAACTGAGATTTGGCATAATCGCCGATGTTGAGTGGGTTGGTGTTATCCGTCTTATTCCATTTTCTCGCGCCGAATTAGGGCGACCGAAGCGACAGTGAGCTTAGCAAGAAGCAGAGTGGAACAACTGCGAGCCTCTTTAACAAGATTAACCCAACGAAGCGTATTCGCCTGACCTGAAGCAGGTCTGATGGGCGGTAATACGTGAATTTACCTTGAACATTGATGAGTGAATAAGAGACTGAGAACGGAGCCGATGAGGCAAGGACAGCAAAATCGTCGTGGCCGCGGACGTAACCGCAAGAGCCAAAATCCACTGACAAGAAGCTTTGAGTCGAGNGGACCGGATGTGAAAATCCGCGGAACGCCGTCACATATTGCCGAGAAATATATTTCTATGGCACGCGACGCGCTTTCATCCGGTGACCCAGTATTGGCTGAGAACTATCTTCAGCATGCCGAGCACTACAATCGCATCATNATGACTTACCGTGAGCAACAGGCGCCGCANGGCGAGATGGCAAACGGGCATGCGAATGGGCGACATCGTCACCAGGAGAATGGTGAGAGCGATCCAACCCAGCAGGATGGCGAAGAGNCNCCACGGGGGCAGGAAGCGCAACCAAACATCGAATCTGAGGATGATGGTGGTGAGCAGCAAGCAACCGAGCGCCCACAGCGTCGTTCGAACGGNTCNCGGAACGGTACCCGTCGCCGGCGGCCTGAAAATGGTGATGCGAGAGCAGAGGCAAGCGACAATGGTGATGCGCAGCCATCTGCCGAAGAGGAAGGCGAAAAACGCCAACCCCGGCGTCGTGCGGCAATGGCTGACGCCGATGAGCAGCCGGACTTCTTAAAGCGACCTGTTCGACGTGGGCGTCGCCCGGCAGCTCAGGCACAGGCTGACATTGATGGTGATAGTGATAGCGGGGCTGCTACGTCCGACGAAGCCGCAGAGTAAGCGCGATTAGATAGCTCTTACTTATCGGCAGACTTCAAAGCGTTGATCGGTCANATCACCGTGCGATTNAGATTGTAAGTTTCTGTCCAGNAAAGATCGCGNTGAGTNTTTGTGTGATTGGTTATGTCCCTTATGGCTCACAGATTGAGTTTTAACNCGTTGCCNACGACGAGTTCTCCGTCGCTCGCAACTTTCGCATAAATCCCGAAATCTGAATGGCCCCACGTTCTTTGTAAGGTCGTGGGGATTGCCATATCTCTGATACCCTTTTCAGGATTGACGTTCGTTGCTTCGCAGCGCTGCGTCCGGTCGATAACCGACAGCGTGATGCTGTCTGTACTCAACTGCTTTCCGACCCAGCTGAGTTCCTCCCATGGCTCATCAGTGTCGAAATACACGTTCGCCCGGAACCGGAGTGGATCGACTGCACGGCCAATTGTTCTTTCCAGCTCGCGAACGCTCGCAAGATTGACGAGATGCAGACANTTAACTGGAACATCCGAGAAGCTATGGCCCGGTGAGNATACAACCTTTGGCGCGCCGCGAAGACTGAAATTCATATAGGCCGACAGGAACTGTTCGATAATCCTTCGGCCGGTCGGATCTGTGAGTTGTCCGGAGGCGACCTGCTTGCCGTCGCGATAGATTGTTATGATCTGTGTCGCGTCATCGAAATCTGAATGCAGGGTTGCCAATCTCTCGTCGCGCATGAGCATAAGAAAGCTGATCTTCGGTAGATAACGTGGATTTTGTGAGTCGAATTTGCTCGGGCCATTTTCAACTGCGAACGCTCGATCAAATGGCAATGGCTCTCCAGCTTTGCAGTTCACTCGTTCGAGCNACTGTGGCGAGAAGCCTTTGATNGGATACCGGTAGAGCGATNTGATTTTGAATGTTTTATCGTTGCTCATGGTGGTGTTTTCGCCTGTAAAAACTGAGGAATGCCTGCGCGCGATANTCANAAAACTTAGCGTAACTGGCGCTGGGCAACCGATGCTTAATATTCCAGTTTTTTCATGTTGTTCCTAGCACTTTGTCAGTTTCAGTGGCCCACAGGGAGAAGATTTTCTGAGTTGTTTGGCGTCTTTAANCCAGCCAGATTTTTCCTATATCAGGNGTNTCNGNTCGCCTGACTAGGGGCTGGTTAATATCGATGATTTGCGGTTGATAATGCTGCTTCGGAGCATTGTCGGCTGGTGGAGGATAGAATGAATTTCGAACGGTATACCGACCGGGCGCGTGGTTTTGTGCAGGCAGCACAGGGGCTGGCAACNCGCGAGAGCCATCAACAGTTCGCCCCAATTCACTTGCTCAAAGTCCTGCTCGATGATCAGGAGGGCTTGGCGGCAGGCCTTACGGCACGCGCTGGAGGACGGCCTGAGCAGATTGCCAATGACATTGAGCTTGCCCTCCAGAAACGNCTTAAGGTTAGCGGCGATAGTGCCCAGCTATACTTGTCGCAAGCGCTTGCCCAAATCTTCGAGGCGGCTGAGAAGCTTGCTGAGAAAGCAGGCGATAGCTACGTTACGACCGAGCGTTTGCTGCTGGCTCTGGCGCTCGACTCTAGTTCCGAGGCTGGCCAGATCCTGTCGCGTGCTGGTGTAAATCCACAAAACTTGAATGCAGCCATTGAAGCAATCCGCAAAGGCCGAACGGCTGACACAGCGGGCGCGGAAGAGGGATATGATGCGCTGAAAAAGTATGCGCGTGACCTTACTGCGGATGCTGCNGATGGCAAACTTGACCCCGTAATTGGNCGCGATGAAGAGATACGACGNACNGTGCAGGTCCTGTCCCGTCGCACCAAGAACAATCCTGTTCTGATCGGTGAGCCTGGTGTTGGTAAGACGGCTATTGCCGAGGGCCTTGCCTTGCGCATTGTTCAGGGTGACGTTCCTGAAGGCCTCAAAGGGAAGAAACTGCTGTCGCTCGACATGGGCGCTCTGATTGCCGGTGCCAAATACCGTGGTGAGTTTGAAGAGCGGCTTAAGGCCGTGCTGCAGGAAGTTACTGCTGAGAACGGGCAGATCATTTTGTTCGTTGACGAGATGCACACGCTTGTGGGCGCGGGTAAGACCGAAGGTGCGATGGATGCGTCCAACCTTCTCAAGCCGGCGCTTGCACGCGGTGAGCTTCACTGCGTCGGTGCAACGACACTCGACGAGTATCGCAAGCATGTTGAAAAGGATGCGGCTCTGGCTCGCCGGTTNCAGCCGGTGTTTGTCGATGAGCCGACGGTTGAGGATACCATCTCTATTCTGCGTGGCTTGAAAGAGAANTATGAGCTCCACCATGGNGTTCGGATCAGCGATAGCGCTCTGGTCTCATCGGCCACTCTTTCAANCCGCTANATCACAGATCGCTTTCTACCGGACAAGGCGATTGACCTTGTTGATGAGGCGGCGTCGCGTCTGAGAATGCAGGTCGATTCAAAGCCGGAAGAGTTGGATGAGCTGGATCGTCGTCTCATCCAGTTGAAGATCGAGCGAGAGGCCNTGCGGAAAGAAGAAGATGCCGCGTCGAAGGATCGTTTGCAGACCCTAGAAGGTGACATCGCCTATCTTGAGGAGCAGTCACAGGCTTTGACCCAACGTTGGGAAGGCGAGAAAGCAAAGCTCGGCAATGCGCAGAAAATCAAAGAAGAGCTTGATGCACGGCGAACCGAACTTGAACAGGCGCAGCGGCGCGGCGACCTAGGCCGTGCTGGTGAGCTTGCATATGGTGTTATTCCTGAGCTGGAGGCGCAGGTTGCAAANCTTGAGGCGACCGAGGCGCAGGGTGCGATGGTGGAAGAGGCCGTTGCGCCCAACCACATCGCGCACGTTGTCTCCCGCTGGACCGGTGTTCCAGTCAGTAAGATGCTGGAAGGCGAACGGGAGAGGCTGCTGCGTATGGAAGATGATCTGGCGCAGCGCGTCGTTGGGCAAAGAGAGGCCGTTGATGTGGTTTCCAAGGCCGTTCGCCGTGCTCGTGCTGGCCTGCAAGACCCCAACCGCCCGATTGGCTCGTTTATGTTCCTTGGCCCAACGGGGGTCGGTAAGACTGAATTGACGAAGGCGCTTGCAGCGTTTNTGTTTGATGATGATCAGGCCATGGTTCGCATCGATATGAGCGAGTTCATGGAGAAGCACTCTGTTNCTCGCCTCATTGGTGCACCGCCTGGCTATGTCGGCTACGAGGAAGGCGGCTCCCTGACCGAGGCGGTTCGCCGTCGCCCTTATCAGCTTGTTCTGTTTGATGAGGTCGAGAAAGCACATTCCGACGTGTTCAACGTGCTTTTGCAGGTTTTGGATGAAGGGCGTCTTACGGATGGTCAGGGGCGGACGGTAGANTTCCGGAACACGGTTATCATCATGACGTCGAATATCGGNNCCGAATTTCTGGTTGCTCAGAAAGAGGGCGATAATGTCAGCGAAGTTCGAGAGTATGTTTTGGCTGAAGTCAAAACCAAATTCCGGCCTGAGTTTCTCAATCGCTTGGACGACATTATTCTNTTCGAGCGTTTGAAGCGTGCTGATATGACAAACATTGTCGATATTCAAATTGACCGACTGANAAAACTATTGGCGGATCGCAAACTCGAATTGGTTCTCGACGATTCTGCAAAGAATCTTTTGGCCGATAAGGGCTATGATCCAGCTTATGGCGCACGTCCGCTTAAGCGGGTTATTCAGCGCTATTTGCAGGACCCGCTGGCGGAGCAGATACTTGCCGGACACATTCAAGATGGTTCCACTGTGCAAGTGATTGCTCAGGGCGATGATCTCGAGATCAATGGTCAGACCNTAAGTCTCGCAGCCTAGAGCAAGATCGTTCCAGATGGGATCACCGTTCGACTTGCTCACTTTGTTGGCCGGAACGTGAATCTNGTTCTACTCANTAGATTTAGAGACCGATGCACGTTTCAGATGGATGCGCCAAGCGCTGCCATCTGAAATGATCGGGCTCTAGGTTTGTTCACAGAAACAGGTCGGAAGTCCGTGCACCTCTTTTGGGGCACGGACTTTGCTGCCTTTGAGTGCTTGTCTGTGGAAGCTTCGTTTCGGAAGCGCGTGCCGAACCAGTAAGAGCGTCAATCGCTTTGAGCCCTTTGACTTATCGGCCCTGGGTTTCTACCGGCGGCCGTGCCATCAGTTCGTCGATCTGTTCACGTTTGCGCTTGAATTCCGCAAGCCCAGTTCCGGTCAGACGGCGGGCCTGCGGGACTTTGATTTTAAGCGGATTAACGAAGCGCTGATTGACCAGNACTTCGTAGTGAAGGTGGGGGCCGGATGACAGACCGGTGTTGCCTAGATAGCCAATAATCTGGCCTTGGCGGACCTTGACCCCTTTGGTGATGCCTTTGCCAAAGCGATGGAGGTGGGCATAGGCGGACATGTAACCGTTGGCGTGTTTGATGCGAATGTAGTTGCCATAGGAGCCGCGGCGGCGGGCTTCGTCGATGACGCCTTTTCCTGCTGCCAAAATCGGTGTGCCACGCGGCCCGGCATAGTCAATGCCAGTGTGCATGCGTCGCTGACGTGAAACCGGGTGACGGCGAAAGCCGAAGCCGGACGTCAGACGCACGGAGTTGCCGCGCACGGGTTTGCGCATAAGAAACTTTTTTGAGTTTTCACCATTTGCGTCGTAATAGTCGATAATGCCATCACGTGTTCTATAGCGCCAGAAACGTTGTTTTTCTCCGCCAGCGGTAATTGAGGTGTATAACAATTCACCAATTTCTGTGCGGCCAGACTTTTGCTGACGCAAATCAAAAAACCATTCGACTTGGTCACCTTGGCGGACACGTCGGCNAAAATCTGTTTCGTAGGCATGAATACGTAGAATTTTCATGATTTGCTCAGGTGTGATATTCTGAGTCAACGCCGCATCGTATATTCCCGAATAGAGTGTGCTGCTTACGTTTGAATTCGCGCCTCGATTAAGTGTGCGTNGGAGCGTTGNACGATCAATTTCTTTGCTGGCGCGAAATGTTCCGCTGCCGTCTCGTTTGACAGTTAGCAAGTGCGTGTGACCTGCGCCGAAGAGTGAAAAGCCGGCTGGTTCCATACGGCCTTGCTGGGTCAGTGACGGCACCATTTGAANATGCAACTGCTGACCCGGAGCAACATCATTAAGCGAGAACACGCCCTTGGCAGCCTCGATCATTGCGCCACCAAGCCAGTCCGGTGCGCCCAATCGCTGCATAATGCGTGCAATGCTGTCGCCCTTAGCGATACTAACAACACGTACTTCTCGAGGGTCGTCGCTTTCGTCGGATGCCGAAGGATCATCCTGAAAGACGGTGCGAATGATCACCGTTGTGTTCCGATCAATTTGATCCACCAAATTGAGGCCAAGTCCACCAGGTGCCAGATAATTGGGCGTCAGGCCCGAAGGCAGTTGGCCTGTGCTTTCCAAGAGATTGGCAGGTGTCGCAACACTCGTGGTTGGCAAATAGGACTGCTGGACGATATCGCGAATAGCTTGGCTATCTAATTCGCGTCCGTCGTCCTCAGGCAGAATACCGCCTAGGAGTTCCACTACTCGGACTTTGATCTGGCCTGAGGCCGTTGCGCCAGCTGAAGAGTTTCGCCCGGCGATAGCGCCTGCTTTGGCTTCATAGAGCTGGATGGGGTTGAGTGGTGGTATCACGTCAGCATTTTTGGGCGACGTTGCTGCCAAGCGTGCAACAATGCGTAAATATGGTCGTACTTCTATGAACTTACGGTTGTTTCTTCGGACACTGACTTGCTCGTGGATAGTATATCTTGCGGATAGCGCACCACTTGTAATCTGACGGAGATTGGACTTTGGCAAAGCCCAGTTAAGTCCGCGTGTCGTATCGCCTCTTCGAAGAGGCACAGCAGCAGGCTTCTGCGCATTCGTGATCTGGGTCATCACGCTATCAATGCTGGGATTACGGTCGATTGAGCCAACAATAACAATGACAATAATCAAAGCGCCGACAGCTGCAGCAACACAAGTGCTTATGACCCAGCGGAAGCCGCCACCACTGTGATCGCTATCATAAACGTCGGTGAGTGTACGACGGGCGCGTCCTTGATAGACCTGAGGCAGGCCACGAGCGCTCCCGATCGCACCAGGGTTGCGATAACGCCGAGATGGTGCATGCCGTCTGCGATCAACCACTTAGCTCTGCCTCTTCTAGCCGTGCCTGAACTGCTACTACCTGGCGGCGATGCTTAAAGACCGTACTCGCCGCCATCGACTGGCGTACCAGCCACCCTTGTTGCCCCGCCGCAATTGCAAGGTAGGCTTGGTAGTTTAAGGGTCCGCCTTTGGAGCCAACGAATGATATCACAGGCGAACCAACTGCTCTAAAACAGCACCAAAATGGCGGTTTTTTGCCAACCGACCACCAATCCACATCTTGATGTGACGGTTTTATGTAGCGTTTTCAACACGTAAGAAGGCCAGCAAAAAAAAACTCATTTTCTTGAAAATAGTTGGTTGACATTGAGGGGGTGATCGTATTTATTGAGTTCTCGTTCGGGGCGACAACGCTTCGNCGGCCGATGCGGCCATGCTCTCTTAGACACGCTAGACCGGTTGGCCGGGGAAACCCGGACTAGGTCTTCGTTGTCTCAACCCTCTCCAAGTGAGGGCTTATTTGGCATGTTCTTATCGGTTTGCTCTTTGACAATTCAGATGAAGAAAGAGAAACGCAGACGGCGGAGTTCANGCAGCCTCGCNAGCCATCGTGCTTGCAGGCAAAAGGAANTCTGGCAGATNTCTGCGTTTCAGCCATCACNAAGTTNCTTGCAGGATTCNTTTNTTNNNATCAAGTGGGAAAACTTTGTGAAGGTGCCCGTTACGCAATGAGATCCCTGGGTATATTCCANCCCAGGTAAACCAGAAACCAAACTCTTCAACTTGAGAGTTTGATCCTGGCTCAGAACGAACGCTGGCGGCAGGCTTAACACATGCAAGTCGAACGATCCTTCGGGATAGTGGCAGACGGGTGAGTAACGCGTGGGAACCTTCCCTATGGTACGGAATAGCTCTGGGAAACTGGAATTAATACCGTATAAGCCCCTCGGGGGAAAGATTTATCGCCATAGGATGGGCCCGCGTTGGATTAGCTTGTTGGTGAGGTAAAAGCTCACCAAGGCGACGATCCATAGCTGGTCTTAGAGGATGATCAGCCACACTGGGACTGAGACACGGCCCAGACTCCTACGGGAGGCAGCAGTGGGGAATATTGGACAATGGGGGCAACCCTG
>NZGY01000041.1 GCA_002689605.1 Filomicrobium sp. | reverse complement strand
CGTCGCTTCGAAATATCTGCCCAGCTACCTCGGTTGGCGCCGCATGATTGAACGTGACGGCGAGCGACTTACGCCCCGCCAATGCCTCGCCAGCGCCATGAGTTAGAGGGGAAAACTACATCAGAGCCGAACAGAGCCGACTTGGGAGCTATCGCTACCGGGGCCAATTGTAATCTGGTCAATCATTGGCTTGGCGGTGCTATCAACGGCCATTGCCTACATCGTGTTCTTTCATATCTTGAAAGTCTCCGGCCCAACAAACGCAATGCTGGTTACTTTGCTCATCCCTGTGAGTGCAATCCTGCTGGGTACGCTGCTGCTCAACGAAACGTTGCTGCCGCAGCACTTCATTGGGGCTGCAATCATCGGATCTGCATTGCTGATTTTCGATGGACGCCTGCTTGGTCTGTTCCGGGCCAGCAAGTCAGTTTAGCCAACCGCTGCGAGGTCAGCTGTAAACTCGTCGATGGTTGCCTCCTCGGTGTCCCAGGCGCACATCAATCTGCAACCCAGTGGCGGTAGGAAGGTATAGAACGACCAGCCTTTTTCGCGGAGCGCTGATTGAACATGTTCGGGGATACGCGCGAAGACAGCGTTTGCCTCGACCGGATACATAATCTCTGCGCCAGCCTTCTTAGTGAGCGCGTCTGCAAGCTGCTGTGCCATGCGATTCGCGTGGCGCGCATTGTTTAGCCAGGTATCGTTTTCAAGCAACCCGAGCCACGCTGACGTCACAAGGCGCATCTTTGAGTTGAGATGACCAGATTGCTTGATGCGCCACTCAAACTCTTCAGCGAGATCGCGATCGAATATGATGATGCACTCACCAACAGCAAGTCCGTTTTTCACGCCGCCAA
Source organism: Filomicrobium sp. (assembly GCA_002689605.1). Lineage (GTDB taxonomy): Bacteria > Pseudomonadota > Alphaproteobacteria > Rhizobiales > Hyphomicrobiaceae > Tectiglobus. The sequence continues at coordinate 35,000 of NZGY01000041.1, read as the reverse complement.
AGCAGAGAATATCGACACCGCTTTTCGAGCTGAGTTCTGCCGGAGTTGCTCCAGTAGTCGCAGTCGCGTTCGCAAAACGTGCCCCATCCATATGGACGCGAAGATTGTGCTGTTTCGCTACTGAAGTGAGGGCGCGCAATTCATCCAGCGCGTAGACCGTGCCGACTTCAGTTGACTGCGTCAGGCTCAGCGCTGCAGGCTTCACATGGTGAACGCCGACGAATTTGGTTGCGAGTTCCTCGACAGCTGCAGGTGTCAACTTGGCCGAAGGTGTATCGGCTGTCATCAGCGTTGCGCCGCCTGACATATATGACGGGCCGCCTGCTTCATCGATCTGGATGTGTGAGAACCCGTGCGCAATGACAGCATTGTAGGGCTTAGTGATTTGCGCCAGAGCCAGGGAGTTGGCAGCGGTACCGTTAAACACAAAAAATACTGCTGCGTCGCACTCAAATAACTCATTGATCTTTGCAGTGGCACGCGCGGTCCAGGCGTCATCGCCATATCCAGTGGCATGCCCGGAGCTATTGGCTTCGATAAAACGCTCCAGCGCCTGCGGACACATTCCTGCGTTATTGTCGGAAGCGAACTGCTGCTTCTTTGGATTATTCATGGCTTCGGTTTATGTTCTTGTTAGGCGCCCCATGGACGGCCACGCCATCCACCGAACGTGCCTTCAGTTCCCGATGACACCGAGACAATAGTTTCAAGTGGATGCGCCTTGCTCTCGGCTTCCGGGCGAATGAGATAAAACTCGGCGTGAAGCAAACCGTCAGCCTCTTTGCCTTCGGTCTGAATTTCTTGGCCTTCTAACGTCATTAGTGCCTGTGTCCATTCGGCTGACGAATGGAAGCGGCGCTGAATGAAAGTCACACCTTCCAGCTTCTCCACTTTGAGACCGCGGCCTTCGAAATATGAGCTCAGAGTGTCGAATGGCTCGGTGCGGAGAACGAAGATTGCGAGCCAGGGGATAGGTCCGTCAACCGCTTTAAAAATTCGCTCGAAGGTCGCTTCCGTGACATAGCCTGCACAGCCGGTGGAGATGATCAAATCGGTCCCGGAAAGCATCTCAATTTCTTCCGGCTCCGGGTCCTCGAATTCAAGGTCCCGAGAAAAGCCGTCGTCTACCAGGCGCACGGTCTTGGCGTAGGTCACTGGATATTCGGCGATATCGAAACCGATGTAGTCGACGTCGACTTGGGGCGGCCAGGACGCGAAGTAGTTGCGATCAAATTCGATCACACTTGCTGAACTAATTTCGCCGGTATCAAGATCGCGGCAGCGATGGGCTAGGCGGTCCATATCCTGGGAGTAGCGTAGCAAGGCGGCGTTGATCCCAAATCCGCAACCAAGGTCCAGCACTTTAACGCGGCGGGCTCGATACTCAGTGATAGCGTTGATGACATTACGAAAGACAGGCGCCGCCAGTTCTGGAATGCGATAATCTAGTCCGTGCAGAATGCGGTAGTAGGCGCGGGGGTCTGGTTGCTCGTAGACTTGATCATACTCATCGCGCACGTCGTGCGGACGTTCTTCAAGGTCAAACGATGGATCGTTCATGCCATTGTCTCTTAGCCCAACAGCCCACAGCGGCAACTCTGATAGTCCCGCTTTCATGAAGCCTTTTGGGATTGGATTGATCGTGCAACATATCCCATTGTTGTGGCCGCTACAAATTGCGACGTTTTGTACAGTGCTGAGCCGGAGATTGGGCGCCTTGCATCTCCGGTTGACTTGCTGAGTCGGGGTTTATGCCCTGTAGAATGGCTAGTCTCATGCCCACCGGCGGGGAAAAAGTCTCCGGTAGAAGGCTATCGTCGCTGGTAGAATAATGAGCTGTCCAATTAGCGAGCCGAACAAGCATACAGCGGTTAAAACACCAAACAGCCGTAACGACGGAAGATCTGAGAGCATTGTCACGCCCAGTCCGAGAGCCAATACGATTGTCGTTAAAACGATTGCAGGCCCGATATGATGAATGCTGGCCGTCAATGCCTGTTGATAGGAACCTTCAGGGCCGAGCCGTGCTTCTTCAATATCGTATCGATTGAGAAAATGAATGGTCGAGTCGATTGCAAGTGCGAACGCTACGGTAATCGCAATTATAGAAGCAAACTGAAGGCCATTTCCTGAGAGCCAGAGCACTGTACCGGTAAGGAAAATAGGAAATAGTGATGGCAGGACGCTAGCCACACCTGAAAGGACGGAACGCAGTGCAATACCAAGGAAGATAAAGATAACGAACATGTCGCCTATGAGACCCCAGTTCAGCTCGCCAATCAGCTTGGCCGAGTTGCGCGCTGCAATAGCGGATAAACCCGTCACCGAGATGTTGAAGTTGGGATTTGCATCGCGCAACGGTTGAAGGGCATCGTCAATCGTTTGTACGACGGGCAGGATCTCACTCGCGTTGACATCCGGCAGTCGGCCAGTTACCAGCACCGCTTTCTTATCGGCAGAAATAAAGCGCAGTTGCAGATGGGTTGGCAGGATTTTGACGTATCGTTCGATGTTTTGAGGACTAGCGTCTCCAGCATCGAGCAGCCAGCGCCGCAAGCTTTCGATCGACCAGACATTACCGAGACCAGCGCGCTGCTCGAGCACACTGTGGGCTTTCTCGATGACCTCCAGAGTTTTGGGATCATACAGGCTCTGCCCTTCTTTCCACTCAATCATGACGTGGACTGGATTGGCGCCGGTTAGTTTTTCATCCAGCTTGGCAGTAGCGGCCAGGGCCTGCTCTCTATCTGGCACCTGGTCGGCCAGTCGGTACCTTGGTTCAAGTTGTACATAGATCGAGCCGGTGAGAATGACTCCAGCGACTCCGGCAATAAACCATNCGGTCGGGCGGGCGGCGACGCTATTGGCAATCCGTTCCGTAACGGACTTCAGAAAGACCATCGCGCCATTGTCTTCTTCCGTATCAGTTTCGCTTTTTGCGCCTGTGGGTTCAGCCCTAATGATGAATACTGCCAGTGTNGGCACCACAGTCGCGACAGCCAAATAGGAAATTCCAACCGCCATCATTGCAGCTATGCCGAACGTTTTGATCAGTGCGGATTCAGCCAACGAGAATGACAGTAGTGCAATTGCAGCGTTCATTGCGGTCAGCAGGCAGGCGGGCGCAACTTCGCGGACGGCGTTGCGCGCTGCTGTAAGCCGGTCGACCCCAGCCAGGATGTCCCGCCTAATGGCAAAGACTAAGTGCATCGAATCTGAGAAGCCGGCGACGAGAATGAGTGGCGTTAGGACGTTGATGAATAGATTGAGCCGGAAGTCGAGTCCGCCGACNACGCCGAGCGTCCAAAGGATAGCGATCGATGGTCCTAGGACTGCCAGCAATGTTAAGGACAAGCGTCGGAAAAATAGAAAGGCCGTGATAGCGCCTAGAAGAAATCCGAGGCCGTTGTAGACGAGACGGTCTCTCTCAACTGCGTTGCGGATCTCAAGTTGCATAACTGGTGCGCCGGTTAGCTTGACCCGTAACCCACTGCCTTCAAGTGCCGCCTCTGCTTCCTTTCGAATACCTGTTATTATCTGGCCTGAACCATGCTCCTCGACCATTTTGCGATCGAGCGCCATAACGATGAGGGCTAGACGACCGTCATCGGAAAGGAATTTTCCTTTGACGATTTCGTTTTCACGTANCGCCTTAGCAATGCTCTTGAATGCTTCATCGCTCTGCGGGAGCTCGTCAGGTACGATCGGCGCGGCGTAACCGGTGGCATCTGGTCGTCCGCGTGCTGAGAGCATTGAAACCAAGCCATCAACACCATCAGTAAGTTGCAGGCCCACCGCAGTATTTGCTAAGGCTTTAAGACCGTTCCGTGTGAGCAGGTTTTGACCTTCGATTACCGCCAAGACGTCGTGCTCACTGGACGGAAACCGCCGATCAATCGCTTCGTACTGCTGAAATTCTGTAGTATCTGTCCGGAAAAGTTCTGACAGCGAATCATCAACCCGCAGGTTCAAGACACCAAATACTGCGGCAACGCATAACGCGAGGATTGTCATCAGCGCCAAGAGAGGAGCCCGCAGTGCTATAAGCCCGAGCTTCTCTATACCGAATGTGAAACGGAACCGTCGTTCCTCACTGCTTTCGCTCATATGTTTGATCTGTGCTGATGGTGGCTGTTGTAAATTTACTCGGCTTACATTCGGAAACTTACGAATAAGATAGACGTTACGCAAACGCGCGCGTAGACATACAGTCGCACGCGAAGTTTTTGTGATAGCATACGGGAGGACTTGTCACACGCATACAGTTACTGTCGGCTCGATTAACTGGCTGAAAGCTAGATAAAAATGCCAATACTGCCGCGGCGGCATTGGAATTACTGAGGAGTCTTGTAACGTGGTTGATAAGACTTTGGACGCCACAAATTTGCAATGTCCGATTCCAATTCTTAAATCCAAGCTAGCGTTGGCAGAAGTCCCAATTGGGGGTCTTCTCGAAGTTCTAGCGACCGATCCAGGCGCACCAGATGACTTTGTCGCCTTCTGCCACTCGACAGGCAACGAATTGATCTCCAGCGAAACCAACGATGGCCCCACTTTTCGTTTTGTTATCAAACGCTTAGTGTGAACTAAATGACTGTTCACCTCACGGACGGAACGCAATGGCTACGGTCGCATTTAACCGACATCAGCGATAATTCATTGGTGTTCTTCGAATTGTCGCCTTAGATCACAAGCACAACTCTCCGAGATCCTAATGATGAGTGAGCACAGAATGATCAAAGCCTTTGCTAGATTTCGATTTTGCCTCGGTTATCTTGTCGCCGTTTTGACCTTGATAGGCTCGCATTGGACTGCCGCTGCTGACATGCGCCAGCCACCGGGTAGTCGTGTCAAAATGGACGTACCTGGCAATTTCGAGACGTCCAAGTTGTTTTCGGGCTTTGTTCTCCCAGTAGCGCGCACCAGTATTGTTATTGCCGAGTTGCCAACGAACCGCCTTGATCAGCTTAAAGCAGGTTTGACCGATGCGGCACTGGCCAAGAAAGGCATCAAGGATATTATTCGCGCCAAACTCAAGCGCGATGATGACCATGTGTACTTAGTCGGGAAGCAGACCGCTCGTGGCGCGGTCTTCAATAAGTACGTTCTGCTGATCAAGGATGGCAAATCGGTTGCTGTGATCACATTCAACGTTCCCGAAGACGCCATCAAAGATGGGTTTGTGACACAGGAGATTGTCAAAAAGGTTTTCACAAGCACAAGTTTCACGGCTAAAGCCGCGCCGATTATCAAACAATTTTCCCTGGGCTATCTCGGTGCATTCAAGGAGGCTGGCAAGTTGATGGGGAGTGCAATAATGTACTCAACTGATGGCCAGCTTGTGCCAAAGGTTAAAGGAATTCAGCGCAGCGTCGTTATCATTGCACCTTCCGTTGACCGGGTCAGGGTGCATGACCTTAAAGGTTTCTCAGAACGCGCACTCAAAAGTGTTGGTGGGTTTACCAATGTTAAGCTTGCCGAGACAAAGGGCGTCACGATCGCTGGTCTCAATGGTGCCAAGTCCGAGGCTACAGCGGTCTCGTCTAGTGACAAGACCTTAGTATCGTTGGTGCAGGTCGTATTGGATCGCCCCAAGGGCGGTTACTATCGTTTACTGGCTATCTTGCGCGATAGTGAGAAGGCTAAATTAATGCCTCATGTCGAGAAGCTCATTGCAAGTTTCAAACCCGTGAGTGGCTAACCTCTCATATCCTGCGATCGGAGGTCCTGAGCGGGAATGTCTAGAGCAAGATCGTTCCGGATGGAATCACAGTTTGACTTGCTCAGTTCGTTGGCCGGAACGTGGATCTTGCTCTACTCAATAAGTTTAGAGGCCGATACACGTCTCAGTTGGATGCGCCAATCGCTTCCATCTGAAACGATCGGGCTCTAAGCGGCCAAGTCCTGGCTTGCCGTCATTTCAGTTCCAGCAACGGTTGTTCGGCGCATGTCGCGTGGCTGGCTCTCATCGAAACTGCGCACTCGGTGCATGGTGCAGCGGTTATCCCACACGACAAGATCGTGCTGGCGCCATTGATGGGCGTAAACATACTTTGGTTGCGTGGCGTGCTCAACGAGATCGCGAAGCAGCATTCGCGCTTCTGGTATCGGCATTCCATGGATCTTGCCAGCATGGGATGAGAGATAGAGGGACTTTCGTTTTGATGCTTGGTGCACACGCACGAGGCTTTGCAGCACCGGTTTAAATGTCTCTGTCCGCTCTTCTTCCGTGACCTCGAAACCGAGGGCGCCGCGAGAATGGTACAGCGAGTGCTCGCAGATCAATCCCTCCAGGCTGGTTTTGAACTCTGCATCCAGGTCATCATAAGCGGCACGCATATCCGCGAATTCAGTATTGCCGCCTGCGTCGGGAATTACGCGCGCTGACAGCAGAGAATACTTGGCTGGAATGGCTCGGAATGAACTGTCGGAATGCCATAACCGATTGCCCAGATTGAACAGACGCTGGCGACTATCGCGAGGCAGTGGTTTATTGTCTTTGCCGAGATTGGAGACGTCGTTCATCCCCTCCTCCAATCGGCGATCCGTCGCCTTTGTAACATTGCCGCCTTTGGCATTCTCAAGTTCTCCAAAGTTCTGTGAGAAGGCCTGCTGCTGCTCATCACTGATGGCCTGGTTGTGGAATACCAACACAGCGTGTTCGTCCAGAGCTGCCTCGATCTGATTGGCGACATCCGAAGTTAAAGGCTGTGTGAGGTCTACGCCAGAGATTTCTCCGACGAAGACAGGATGGATTTGCTTGACTACCACTGACATCCGGACACCTCCAAACAAAGTGATTGAGTGAGTGCGCTGGCGCTTCCTCATGTTGCAGAAATCTTATGCGATCGCTTTGGTTTGGCAATCGGGCTTATGATTGATCCGAGCGATATACTGATCAGGGCATGGTTTCCGCCAATAGTTAGGTCTAACTTGCGGACTTGGCGTTGCTTAAAACGCAACTAGTCGAACTATGGCATGATGGAGTTGCAATGATCATTCGATCTTGGTTGTTTGTCCCAGGTGACAGCGAGCGCAAGCTTGAAAAAGCAAAGGACAATCCGGCTGATGCACTCATTCTGGATCTTGAGGATTCTGTATCGAATGATCGCCAGAACATTGCTCGTCAAATGGTTCGTGAATATTTGACCACGCGATCTGATCGGACAAGACAGCAACTTTGGGTTCGGATCAATCCACTCGACACTGGCCTGGCACTGCCGGATTTAGCTGCCGTAATGCCGGGCGCTCCGGATGGGATTATTCTGCCGAAGACATACTCCGCCAAAGAGATCAACACGCTTTGTAATTTTCTCTCCGCGCTGGAATCTCGTGAAGGCCTGCCGCTGAAGTCGACCAGGATCGTCAACGTTGCAACAGAGACGGCAGCATCTCTGGTTACGTTTCACACATACCTTGATGGTGTCTCATCTCGACTTGTTGGAATGACATGGGGAGCAGAAGACTTAGCAGCGGCTCTCGGGGCGTCTGACAACATCAATCCCGATACCGGACTTTATGATGATCCATATCTCTTGGCAAAGTCATTTTGTCTAGCCGCGGCGCGCGCGATTGATGTTCATCCGGTCGGTGTTGTCTACCCAAATTTCAAAGACCTGGAAGGATTTGCTAGAGACTGCCAACGCGATCGCAAGGCGGGCTTCATTGGAAAAATTCTGATACATCCCGCGCAAGCTGAAATCGCGAATGAAGCCTTCACGCCAAGTGCATCTGAAGTGGACCACGCAAAGAAGGTTATCGAAGCTTTCGCAGCCAACCCTGGTGTGGGTGTTGTTGCATTAGATGGCATGATGTTGGATATGCCGCATCTCAAGCAAGCTAAGAACACGCTCGCGCTTGCCGAACAGATTGCCTTGCGCGCGTAAGCTGTTATCGGGCCGCACAGATGTAAGTCTCGGGAAACTAGGTGAAAAAGAGTGGAGTGAGATGCTGAATGAACAGCAGGTAGCTACATATCAAGAGAACGGTTATGTGGTTCCGGATTTCCGCTTAACTTCGGATGAGCTGACGGAGATTAGGTCTGCTCACGATCGCTTACTTGCGAAGCACCCCGAGTTTCGGGACTACTGTCCTAATCTTCTGGCCTTGGATCCAGGCTTTCTAACGACCGCGAGGCACCCAGAAATTCTGGATATGGTCGGCCAAGTTATCGGACCCGACTTTGCGCTTTGGAACTCCAGCTTTTTTGCCAAGCCACAGAAGAATGGTAAGCGAACGCCTTGGCACCAGGATGGCGAGTATTGGCCTATTCGGCCACTAGCAACATGCACAGTTTGGATAGCTGTCGATGATGCAACGCCAGAAAACGGATGCCTGCGCGTCATTAGTGGTTCCCATAAAGACTCGTCGCTCAAGCAGCACCGCACAGTCGATGCCGATGATGTGACTCTGCATCAAGAACTCATGCCTGATCAGTACAACGAAGGAGACGCGGTAGATTTGGTACTCGAGGCCGGTCAGATCTCATTGCACGATGTTTTCATTTTGCACGGTTCCGAGGCGAATACGTCTGCCAAGGCGCGTCGTGGTATGACGTTGCGTTTCATGCCGACTACATCCGTCTTTGATCGTGACCGCGCTAGAGAGATGCATGAGACCATGGGCATTGTCGATCATTCCCATCGCACGCTCTATCTCATGCGGGGTAGTGATCGTAGCGGCGAGAACGATTTTAGAATGCGCATGTAATCCGGCTTGATCGCCGTCTTGCCGCCTTAGCCAGACGGATGGGGCTTGGTTCCGTACAGCGCATAGTTCAGGATTTTGTAAGCCACCGCGGCAGCGGTGTAGTCAAATGCGTGCAGGCCTTTAATCGGCGCCAGTTCGACAACATCAGCTCCGACAATTGTACCGACCTCAGCCGCCACGCGCACAACGGCCAGGGCTTGCCAATAGTCAAGTCCGCCGGGGCTTGGTGTGCCGGTCGCAGGCATCTGCGCTGCGTCTAGCCCATCAATATCGAACGTTACGTATATAGGTTTGCCACGGAGACGCTCTGCCAGTTTCTCCAGCTTCCATGCTGCCTGATCCTTGGCCCACCAAATATCTACGCGCTCTTTATTCGCCTCGTAAAAGTCTGCTTCAGCTTGCGAGATCGCACGTATGCCAACCGACACCACGGAGACGTTGTCGAAGTCCAGTGCTCGTCGCATGGCGGACGCGTGGGAATAATGTTCTCCCAAGTACCCGTCGCGAAGATCGGCATGAGCATCGATCTGCAGGACCACCAGTTCGTCGTATCGTTTTGCGAAGGGCCGAAGTGCGCCAGGGGTGAGTGAATGTTCGCCGCCCAATACCAGTGGAAACCGATCTTGCTCTAAAACGCACTCGACCACGTTCGCTAGATTTGCAAGCGCGGCTGGAAGATCGGCGGAGCGTGGCAGCTCTGCGAGCGTTGCGATGCCGTAATGTTTGTATGGCTCACACCATAGTTCCTCATCGAACAGTTCCAACTGTTCGCTGGCTTGCAATATAGCGGCTGGCCCTGCCGCGGTACCGCTGCCGTAACTCACAGATGCTTCTAGGCCGAAGGGGATTATGACTGCCTTTGCATCGTCTGATCTTACCGGCAGCTCACGGTCGGCTTCGAGAAAGCCATCTTTGTATGGCAGGTACTGAAACTTATTCATGTGATTTTGTGGTCGCGTTGGATTGTCGTGATGAACCGCTGCTTATACATCCTGCGCAAGAGAGCTCGGCTCATCTGCAAACATGCTGTACATTGGTTCGTCATCTAGGATGACCTCGCCGAAGTTTCCGTAGCCGTTAAAGTTGCCGGCAATGGCTCGGCCGTAAGCGCCCATGTTTCCAATTTCGATATAGTCGCCTTCGTGGACGCTATCGGGAAGGTAGAACGGGCCCTTCATGTAATCTACCGAGTCACAGGTGGGGCCCCAAAACTGGAACGGCTTACACCGGTTAAGCGGAACCTTTTCCTGCCCAACAAGGCGTACAGGAAACACAAAATCAAGGTGCGCTGCATCAAACAGCGCGCCATAACCACCATCTGTAATGAACAATTCATTGCCGCGGCGATGGTCGACACGCACTATTAAGCTCTCGGCCTCTGCGACTAGAGCGCGGCCAGGCTCACAGATGAGGTGCGCATCATGACTGATCGGTAGTGACTCAAAGCACTCTTCGATCACAGACATAAATTCACCGAGCGCTGCCGGTTGTTCCTCAGAGTAGCGCGCAGGGAAGCCACCTCCACAATCAATAGCATCTACGACGACACCAGCTTCCACGATTGATTTACGCACCATATCGAAGGCTAGTTGGAAAGAATCCGTGGTCGTAGTCTGCGAGCCAACGTGGAAAGCGATCCCCAATTCATCGCAAGACTGACGCGTTTTAATGAGCAAGTTCTTGGCTGCCTCATCGGCTATTCCGAACTTATGCTCCAGTGGCAGTCCACTATCTTTACTTGGTACAGTCAGACGGACATAGAGCTGCAAGTCCTTGGCCTGTTCGGTTTCTTCGAGGATCTTCTCAAGCTCTGCTTCGCTATCCAGCGCGAAGCATTTCACACCAAACTCATGATATGCGCGCCGGATGGCCATCCGAGATTTGACGGGGTGCATGAAGTGCAGCTGTGCTTTGGGAATGGTTGCGGCATCTTCTAGCTCGGGCAACGAAGCCACATCAAAATTTCGAATTCCTGCACCGTAAAGTGAACCGACCAGAAAAACCGAACTGTTGGCCTTATAAGCATACGCGACTTCGCCAGGAAAATTATCGAGAAACCATTTTGCAGCACGACCCGAAGCATGGGGACGCAGACCAAAAACGGCTCGTTCTGGGCGCATGGCTTCAATGAAGCTGCGTGCGTCTGCAAATCTCTCCATGATTTTCCGGGTACCGCCCTTTAATCCACCATGCCGTCATGCATGGTCCGATTTTTCCTAGATTTCTAGCTCGATGATCTGTCGGCATGTATTGCAGGCTAGATAGATCGCAACCCTGTTTATGTAAAGCTTGAAACGCTCCAGGACTCGGGCTGCAAGCCAACTTTGGTTTTCAGTTGTCACTCTCCGTCCGGACTAGGAAAAGTAGTTGGACTTTTGATAAAAAAGGCGACCAAAACTCGTGGTCGCCTTTGATTAGTCTATGAAACTAAGGCTTAGCGTACGCCCTTGCCGACTGCTTTTTTGGCGGTAGGCTCTTCAGTTACATCTTCAGCGGCGCTTAAGATTTCACCGGTTTCGGGATCGATGGTCTCTTCTTCTTCTTCGTTGTCAGGTTCCAGCAGCATCTGATCAACAATCAAACCGGCATTCTCACGGATTGATCGCTCAATCGAACGCGCGATGCTTGGATTATCCTTTAGGAAGTTCTTCGTGTTCTCTCGTCCCTGCCCTATACGCTGTCCATCATACGAGAACCATGAGCCTGCCTTGTCGACGATCTCCGCCTTGACCCCGAGGTCGATAATCTCGCCGGTTTTGGAAATCCCTTCGCCGTACATAATATCGAATTCGATCTGCTTGAACGGAGGTGCAACCTTATTCTTGACGACCTTGACCCGCGTCTGGTTGCCCACAACCTCATCGCGATCTTTGATCTGGCCAATCCGACGAATGTCAAGCCGCACAGAAGAATAGAACTTTAAGGCATTGCCGCCGGTTGTCGTTTCCGGGCTGCCAAACATCACTCCGATCTTCATTCGGATCTGGTTGATAAAGATAACCATGCAGCGCGACTTAGATATAGACCCAGTCAGTTTACGCAGTGCCTGGCTCATCAGGCGTGCCTGCAAACCTGGCAGGCTGTCGCCCATGTCACCTTCGAGTTCTGCCTTCGGTGTCAGCGCCGCCACTGAGTCGATGACAAGAACATCGACTGCACCAGATCTCACGAGGGTGTCTGCGATTTCAAGGGCCTGTTCGCCCGTATCGGGCTGCGACACCAACAGATCGTCGACTTTGACTCCGAGCTTTCTTGCATAAACCGGATCAAGGGCATGCTCAGCATCTACGAACGCGCAGACGCCATCAGTTTTCTGTGCCTCAGCAACAACATGGAGCGCTAATGTCGTCTTGCCTGACGATTCTGGACCGTAAATTTCGATAATACGACCACGCGGCAGACCACCGATGCCGAGTGCAATGTCGAGCCCCAGAGAACCTGTGGGAACGGCATCGATATCCACATTGAGGTCATTGGCGCCAAGCCGCATAACCGAGCCTTTGCCAAAGTTCTTTTCAATTTGGGCAAGGGCGGCATCAAGCGCTTTCTGCTTATCCATATCGTTCCCTTCAACAACGCGTAGTTGGGGAGCAGCCATATCATTCACCCTTTCCATATCGTGTCGCTATTCATCCACTGACGATTAATGTACACGTTATGTTCTCTTTTGTCCATTGAGGATAAACGATATATTTCTTGAGTTTGGCTCCACTGATCTTGTTTTGTTCTCGCGGCACGGCTCTTGAACCCGCTGGACTTAGTGTGTCGCGCGATTCGAACCTGACGGCAAGTAAGTTGTACCAGCCATTATTGGCTCAGTTGAGTTTTAACAACCTCAGCTATCTGAGCAAGTGTGTAGGGCTTTGGCAAGAATGTATATTCGGCTTCTGCGTCGAGCGTCTTGGTGAAGGCATCGTCGGTATAACCGGAAACAAATACGAATTTCAGCTCAGGGTTGCGTTCGCGGAGCGCCTTGAACAAGGTGGGGCCATCCATTTCCGGCATCTTTACATCGCTGACAACGATATCGACTTCGTGGTTATGGTCGTCCATGACATCTAGGGCTTCCAGGCCGTCACAGGCTTGGAGAACCTCGTAGCCTTGGCGGCGCAGCGCCTCTGTCGCGAATATCCGAACCGCATCTTCGTCTTCAACGACCAGGACACGGCCGTTCCCCGTGAGATCACGTGCTGGCGTTGGCTTGTTGTTGCGGTTCTTGCTTACCTCTAACTCCGCGTCGCTTGTGAAATGATGCGGGAGATAAACACGGAAGATTGTGCCACTTTCGAGTTCGCTATCGACGAATATGTAGCCGCCAGTTTGTTTGATAATGCCGTAGACCGTCGACAAACCCAATCCTGTGCCTTTACCGACATCCTTGGTCGTGAAGAATGGCTCAAAGATCTTTTCAAGGACATCTTGTGGGATGCCAGAACCGGTGTCTGCGACTTCAATCAATACGTATTGGCCAAGGACGACGCCGAGATCAGCGAGTTTACGACTCTCGCGTTCCCCTATGTTGCGTGTTTTGATTGTCAAACGACCGCCATCGGGCATCGCATCTCGCGCATTGACTGCAAGATTGACGACAACCTGATTGAGTTGGTTCAGGTCCGCTTTCACCGGCCAAAGATCGCGGCCTGACGAGATTTTTAGTTCGACGTTTTCGCCGAGAAGACGGTTCAGAAGGACCGATAGATCAGTAACAACTTCATTGAGTTGCAGGATTTCTGGTTCGAGCGTTTGCCGCCGAGAGAATGCTAGTAGCTGCTTAACCAGGCCAGCCGCATGGTTAGCACTAGATCTAATATTCTGCAGGTTCTTGTACGCGTGGTCCGTTGGCCGATGATTGGCCAGCAAGAGATCAGAAAAGCCGATAATCGCGGTAAGCACGTTGTTAAAGTCGTGCGCGATACCGCCAGCTAACTTGCCAACAGCTTCCATCTTTTGGCTTTGCGCGAATTTCTGTCCGAGTGCCCGCTCCTCAGTTGTGTCGGTGAGGTAGACAATAGCTGCGGCGGCATTGTCTGCCTGTTTGGCCAGCCTTTGAATGTAGATGCGACGCGCCAACTCCCCATCCGGGCCGAGATCTACGTCCAATGGCTGAATTGGCGCCTTGTTTGTTTGGAGGCTAGCCAGAAGCACGGACAACTGATTCCCAGCATTGATATCGGCGATGCGTACCAAGTCATCTAATGGGCTTGTTGTTATTGCTGCACGGTCTGCAGAGATAAGCTTTTCGAAGACCGGATTGCTGCTGATGATGGAACCATTTCCATCGATGACAGCCGCTCCAAATGGAGCTGTCTTCAATATGCTCGTAAATTCAAGGCCAAGTTCCGCAATTTCAGGTGCAGATGCTTGCGTAAGATCTCTGTCCAGTACAAGCATTGATGCTTGCGGTCGACCGTCTTCCCGTGTTGATGGAGGCTTGACAAAGCAGGTTGCCGGATAGCGATCACCATCTGACTTTTGGAAATCGAGCTCGACTGCCGCGACGCCTCCGCGAGCGTCGGATACGGCTAGTCCAAGTTTTTGAACATCTTCAGGGCTGAGCACGTCAGCCAGTCGTGTTGGTAGAGCAGCACGTCTGCCGTCATATCCCAAGTGATCGGCCAGCGAACGATTGAGAAAATCCAAGGTGCCATTCGTTGAGTAGACCATAAGGCCTGCCGGCATCTCAGTGTACTGTGACAGCTCCGCGTGTAGGTTTTCAATGGCTTGTTCACTGCTGACACGTTCAGCCGTTATGTCTTCAACTGTCCAGACAACAGTTGGTCCGACGTGCTCCGGCAAATCAACATGGCTGGCGGGGGTGACAGTGATCCGGTACCACGGCTGCTGGCTTGAAAAGCGATGAATGTCGGGCAGCGAGACGTCCTCGCTGTATGACTGGCGGCGTTGTGCTGCACGCAATAGCCGGAACAAAACTTCTGGCCCCTTTTGCGCGGAACCGAAGATCTCCTCCAAGCTTCCAACTTCGCCAAGCTCGTTATGCCCGAGCAAATCAATTGCTCGATTGTTCGCGAAAAGTATGCGCCCGCCAGGCGATGTGAGAATGCAGATATGAGGCAGGTTTTCAATCATTGCTGCCGCAACAGCAGACGGAGCGGTTCGCTCACCGATGCGTATATGACCAGCAGCTAAGCCAAATATCAGGAATGTTCCGAGTGTCGCCAAAACACCCATAACGGTAAGGACGAGGGGTTCCGCAGACCGCGCGGATAAAAAGGCCAAAGCACCGGCGGCACCAACCAAGAACAACAGCAGCACGGTAAAAATGTGCGCTGTATTGGTTGGAGTGCCTAAGCTATCCGTCCAATCACNGGAGCTTTGCTGATGGTGTGTGTCTGACATNAAGCCGGAGTTTAACCGATTCTCCTGCCGACAAGCCTTTTGAACAAATTCTATTANTGAACGCGTACGCGGCATNTGTACCCTTATTCCACNCCATTCATCTCGGGCGCCCTTGACCCTGCTGCACCGACGCGTCACNCAAACACGATTAAGTGTGGAAGATTCGCTTCTTCATTACCGCTCGCTGACGCCATTGAGCCAGGACGCAGTAAACACTTCGGTCATCAGGGTTAAAAAGGAATGAAAGCTTGTTCAGGCCTGGTCGCTTTTTGGTCACAACACATGCCTCNTATGCTGGTAGTGCTCAGAAGTCTATGGCCTTTTCGCTGATTTGTGTCAGCGACGAAGAATTACGAGAGACGAGTTGAATTTCATACTCAAAGGACCGGGTTGTGATCCGGACGCAAAGACATGACGGAAATCCTTTCCTGGTTACTCTTCATCATCTTTATCGCCGGCCTGTTGGTTGTTGGTGGGCTGCTTCTGNGTGGATACCTTGTCTCNGGTTCAACGGCAGGGGTTAGCGAGANCTTTGGCAACACCTNCTTTGCGCCCAAGCCTGTGAAACGCCTGGATGTCGTAGATCAAGCGGCAGTGGATGGCCGGCGACGTCTCGTTCTCGTACGTCGCGATGATGTTGAACATCTCATTATGACCGGTGGGCCGGTAGACGTCGTGATTGAGACAGGGATCGAACCCGTAAAGAATGCACAGGTCGAAAGACTTCGCTTGGACAAGAGCGACCCAGCTCAGTCTTCGGAGCCACGACCAANNCGTAAGTTCGGNCAGGCTGTCGGCGAATAACCTGGGTGGTTTTTCATATGAAAACTGCACTCNGGCTGATCGGGCTTTCTCTTTGGATAGNTTTGTCCGTCTTTTGTCTCTCAAAAGGAGCTCTCGGTCAGCCTATTGAGGCTGCAACTTCGGCTCAGGAGACTGCGTCTGCGTTATACCCACCGTCGCTTATGGCCGAGATTGATCGCCAAAGTTCGGAACTCGGACGGTTTCGCAAAGCGGTTGAGCGGCTGCAAAGAAATACCAGCGCGCTGGAAAATCAGCAGGCACTGGTCGAAGCATTTATCGGACGTGTTGAAGATACCAAATCCAGAGTTGGGCCATTTATCGNGACGGTCGAGGGGCAACTGGAGAAGTTGGGCGAGCCGCCCAAGGAGGGCAATGAGGGTCCGGTTATTGCGCGCGAGCGCGAGAGACTGACCACAGCCCGCAGCAAACTTAGTGATGCTCAGCAAGCCAGTGACCTNACTGTGCTGCGCTCGCAGCAACTGATCCAGCGTATTCAGAATTTGCAGCTCCGGAATTTCTCCGAGGGCGTACTACAGCGTAGNCAAAGCATCATCAGTGCNGAACACTGGGGCAAGCTTTGGCAAGCAGCTCCGCGTTTCTNTATCCAAGTTCAAACGATTACAGAGCTTTGGTACTCGACGGTTCGTCGCCACGTTGTTGAATTGACAATCGTCATTTTGTTGGCACTGGGACTGTATTTCTATCTCGCCCGGCAACGCGAGAGATTCTTGGTCCGCAATTTTGAAGAACCACAAGACCCGCTCCCGAGTTTCTTCCAGCGTGTGAAGTCGGCTAGTCTCCTTGTACTGGTTATGGCTTTGCCAGGAATGTTGGCAATTATCTTTTTGTTTCTCGGCTCGGATGCTGTTGCGGTGTGGCATGTTACAATCCGGAGCTTGTTNCGTTCTGCCCTTATCTCCGGCCTTATTTTCCTGGCCGCAACCGCGCTGGCNACGGCAATACTCTTACCGCGTCGTCCGAGCTGGCGCTTAATTGGTGCGCCAACGCCATCCGTCAAACGGCTGTTGCTCATCAGTAATATCATTGCCGCTGTTTTTGCTATTGACCTGTTTTTGAATGATGCAATTCGGGTCTTTCATCTGCCGNTTGTTGCCGGAATTACAGCAACCAGCTTTGCCAACCTCGCCTTCTCTTGCTTGTTGCTGGNGCTGGTTTGGACGCCGATGCCAGAGGATCCCAGCCGTACGAGTGCGCGCCTCGTCGGTTCGGCTTTGTGGTGGCTTCGTATTCCAGCCGTCATCGTGGCAGTCGGTATCGTTGCGGCGACCGTGNTCGGTTACGTCTCATTGGGTCGCTTTGTGGCCGGCCAAGTGATGCTGATGGGCGTNGGTGGAACATTTGTTCTTCTACTTCATCTCGCCNTCCGCGCACTGTCAGCCAATCCGATNNGTGTAACTCAACCTGTCGAGCGCATCTTCAAGCGATCAGATCTCCTGACGGATCGACGGCGCGGATTCATTGCGTCTACATTGGCGTTCTTTTTGAATGCGATCCTGGTCTGCGGCGGATTGTTTTTGCTGCTGCTGTCGTGGGGCGTTCCCTACTCACAACTTTCCGACCAGGCCCAGGCCCTGTTCTTCGGCTTTGAAATTGGTCAATTCCGAATATCACTCGCTCGCATCCTGATCGGTATCGGTCTTTTCGTAGCTGTCCTGTTCGTGACGCGCTTACTGCAGGGCTGGCTAAGCTCCAGCATCAATGCCGGTAGCAAAGTCGACAGCGGGATTGCGAATTCCCTGCACACCGGACTGGGTTATCTCGGAATTGGTNTCGCGACGCTGGTCGGCTTGTCCTATTCAGGAATTGACCTCAGCAATTTCGCGGTGGTGATCGGTGCGCTATCGTTGGGTGTCGGTCTTGGTCTTCAATCGATNGTCAATAATTTTGTCTCTGGCATTATCCTGCTGGTCGAGCGCCCGATCAAAGTTGGTGACTGGATTGTAGTTGGAGACCAACAAGGCTATGTGCGCAAGATTAGTGTTCGTGCCACAGAAATAGANACGTTTGATCGAGCTTCAGTCATTGTGCCGAACTCTTCACTGATCAGTGGCTCGGTACAGAACTGGACCCATCGTAATGCGCTTGGTCGTCTCGTCGTCAGCGTGGGTGTCTCCTACAACGCCGATCCCAACCAAGTCCGGGAAGTGCTCATTGAAGTTGCAAAGTCCACAGACGGAATTCTGAGTTTCCCTGAGCCTTCGGTTTCTTTTGATGACTTTGGGGCNAGCTCGCTGGACTTTACATTGCGCTGCTTCATNTCGGATGTGAACTATTCNCTCTCGGCTAAGACCGCTCTACGACTAGCGATATTTGAGCGCTTNANGGAACTCGATATTGAGATCCCNTTCCCGCANCAGGACATCCATCTGCGGGATCTCGACTCTGTTCGTGGCTTTCTGAACAAGATGGCTGAGCANCGAGCGGCGCAAGAAGCTGCTGCTGTCAACAAAGAGAGCTAACAATGGGTACCGCAGTGCGGTTCAACGATTAAATAGTTTTGACGAAGCGTGTGGCTGCTTCGAGAGCCACATCGGGTTTCGCACCCACAAGGTAACCCATTCGGAACCCCTCTTCAGCTGCTGCGAGCCGCTGTTTCGGCGTGCCATGATGATGCTGATTGTCGAAGTACGTGTCACCACTTTCCCAGCGCTTCATGCCCGCACTCCGGAAGGACGCCTGAGGATTGTCACGCTTGCGGAGACCGAGGTAGTAGCCGGCGAGATAGTCGGCGTGAAGCTCTGCCCGTTTTACGGTTGGTTGGTTCTCCAAGAGGCTATCCAGCTGCCCCGTTTTGTACATCCATACATGCGCGAATTCGTGTGCGGCCGTTTGCAAGAATGTAATGCCACTTGGGTCATAAGTAAGGAGTTTGGTGAAATAGTTTTTGCCGAAGACAACGGCATAGGTTCGCTCGCCGGCTTCTTCGTACCAGATTGCAATTGCGTTTGGGTGTTTGCCATCGTCATAGAACCCAACCTGTGGCCAGACATTGAACGTCTGCGCTATCCGCTGCAGAGCAGCATCAAGTTGTTTGTTGAGGTTTTGATTGCCTGTCGTTCGCGATCTCTGTTTGACGACGTCTGGGAGTTCATTCAGAGAGCTGCCCAGTATACCGCTGCCGAGCGCACGTGCTGCGTCTTTCCCGCGGACCACGCAGCCTGTTCGTGGGCTAAATTTTTCGGCAATCGCTGGTGCACCTGGTGCAAGGCAGCAGGCGCATGTGCCGACAATGAGTTGGCGTTGATCGAGCTTCATTTTTTCAATTCCATCAGGACCTCGCCTCACAGGCGTCAGTCAGTGTTGCTCGTCAATACGCGCACCTCCGTAACTGCAGTATCCTTGTACTTCGTTCCCTTATAGACAGAGCGTATTTCAAACTGTACCCAGCGCGTCTCTAAGCTGGGAAACTCAATCGTTTAAACGCCCGCCTCATCCTTGAGAGTTACATTCCTTCTTGATCCGTCAGAGAATGTCAGGCGCAATCCACGCGCACGACTATTGGCCCGGAACAGTCGGACGTTCTTGTGATATCCGTTCATGATCTGGATGCCGTTGACCTGGTGTGGCTTGCCAAGATCAACAACGACATATTCTCCCTCACCCTGACCGCGCTTACCTTCTACCCAAGCGGTGCGCAAATCTTCATCGACTNGGTGATCTGGCCCATACGTATTGCCATACTGGGNCTTCAGAACCGAGCTCGCACAGTAGTCAAAGCCTTGGATCAAGCTGCAAGTCTCTTTGCGGCTTCGAGGCCGTTTCGCGTGATTAATTCCGCCTTTCGCGATTGGTGCGGCATTGGCAATTATNNGGGCGACTGCCGGTTGGGGATTAGGTTTGTTACCAGGGCCGCATTCAANAAAAACGCAGCNTGGTTGTGCTTGTCCAATTGTTGTCATCGCATAGACAAGCAAGATGGCAGCGATTGCTATGGCTAGNCTGGGCATGTCCCCTCCACCCGATTCTTGCCGTATTAAATGGGAACTNCGATAAACACGCGACGGGCTGATGCAAGGCCGCCGATATCTTGGTAGAACGAGTCCGCGAGGTGGTGGAGCGGAGACCACGATGAACACCATTTATCGCCGGGGTATGTCGTTGATATTGTCGGCCGCTTTCATCAGCGGTCTGACTCTAGCATTGTCGGCTGAGGAAAAGGTCAAGCCTCTGAAAGACAAGCCCCTGAAGAAGTTGAATATACCCAAGGCAGGACTACCGCGCGATCTCGTGTATCTCAAGGCGATCGCACCGACGATACGCGAAGACATTCGCTATGCCACGGCGAATAACTTCACTGGTGCGCCGCTACCGGGTTACTGTCGCAGGGCCTGTATCTTGCGTCAGGGCGCTGCACTTGCGCTCAAGCAGGTCCAAGCTGAGCTCATGTCGCGATCCCNGCAGTTATCTCTCAAAGTCTACGNCTGTTACCGGCCGGTTCGTGCTGTTAAGGCCATGTTACGTTGGTCGAAGCGCGCCCCGAACCCGGAGCTCAAGCGGATCTATTTCCCTNAGATCGCTAAACGAAATTTGTTCAGCNCAGGATATATTTCGGCGCGTTCGACGCACTCAACCGGCTCCACGGTCGACCTTTCAATCGTTAACGTTTCACGTGNAGCAAATTCAGCATCATCACAACTTTCTGGTGCTAGANACAGCTGTACCACCAGCGGGCAGGATGCAAATGACCCGTCTGTATTGGATATGGGTACTGCTTATGACTGTTTCGACACAAAGAGCCATACCTGGAATAAGCGCGTTTCAGCCGCACAAATCCGCAATCGTAAGCTGCTTGTGCGCGTGATGCAGAGGCACGGCTTTATCAATTATCGGCGAGAATGGTNGCATTTCACGCATGGACCTTNCCGGTCTCGGCGGTCGTTCAATGTACCTGNGCGCTGATTTTTCGTTGAGACCCGTATAGCTCGCAATTGACAGTGAGCTCGACGACNAGAGGTCGTTGAACTCATCCTGATCTAGTTTGTCAGGTTGAAATGCAGACATTCGGATGACCACGGATCNGGTGGAATGGGCNGCCTTAGACGCCACCGGTTTCGCCTGGCNGTTGACCGGAACAGACAGAAAGGCGAACGCCGCGAGTGTGATCAGCGACGCCAGGANCATACTGANTAGCATTCATGTCAAGGCTGGCAGGTACAGGGANTTAATGTCACGTCCGCAAGAAAGTTGCAGTTCCGATTCTGCAACTACTCTAGGACGAACTTCCTTATGATCAGATTAATTCGTGTCTAAACCCGAGACGGCTTAACTAACACTAGTCGTCGCGGTACACCTTCTCACGNCGTTCGTGCCGCTCCTGGGCCTCAATTGAGAGAGTGGCGATTGGGCGAGCATCCAGGCGTCGTAGACTGATCGGTTCGCCGGTTTCTTCGCAGTAACCGTAGCTGCCGTCCTCGATACGCGCCAAGGCTGCATTGATNTTAGANACCAATTTCCGCTGTCGGTCCCGAGCCCTCAATTCCAGCGCTCGGTCCGTTTCAGACGTTGCACGATCTGCAAGGTCAGCATGCTGTGAAGATTCAGTCGTAAGGCCTGCGATTGTCTCGCGCGTCTGACGAATGATGTCTTCCTTCCAGTTGACCAGCTTGTTGCGAAAATACTCGCGCTGCTCCGCACTCATGAAAGGCTCATCATCTGACGGCAAATANTCATCTGGTAGAACGATCTGAGATTGCCTGACGCGTGCATTCTTTGATGATGCACGCTTTTTCGTACCAGCTTTTTTAGTTGCCGGTTTCGCTTTCGCCTTGGTCTTCGCCGGCGCGCGCTTAGTTGCAGTCTTGCTCACGATATGCCTCCACGAGACGCCCAACTCGCAATCGAGACGCTGATGNCTTCATNTAAGGGGCTGTTTAGCCGCATCCGCNGCCAAGTCAAGGAAATCAAANGTGATATTATGAANGTTGTAAGTTGCACAGGCCTTATAGGACACAGATTACTNCTGCCCATTACACTGCTCATCGCAGAATTGCTGGGCGTTCCTGGCTTATTGCCTCCCTGATAATTTTCCGGACACCGTTACAAGCTGTCTCAGCTGGTTGTGACGACAAGACTCTCCTCATAGTGTCGATGAGAAATTGTGTGACAAGGGGCTCAGATGAAGTTCGAAGGCACGAAGAATTATGTCGCGACACGAGATCTTACTGTCGCTGTGAACGCTGCGATTACGCTCGAACGCCCATTGCTGGTCAAAGGTGAACCAGGCACCGGCAAAACGGTCCTGGCAATCGAGATTGCGAAGGCGCTAGGCACTCCGCTGCTAGAATGGCACGTCAAGTCAACGACCAAGGCGCAACAGGGNCTCTATGAATACGATGCTGTNAGCCGGCTTCGCGACAGCCAGCTGGGTGATGAGCGCGTTAAGGATATCCGCAATTACATCAAGCGTGGCGCCCTNTGGGACGCGTTTACCATGGATGAGCGGCCTGTCCTGCTGATCGATGAGATCGATAAAGCAGATATCGAGTTCCCNAACGACCTGTTGCAAGAACTCGATCGAATGGAGTTNTTTGTCTACGAGACAGGAGAGACGGTGTCCGCCAAAAACCGTCCTATTGTTATCATTACCTCAAACAACGAGAAAGAGCTGCCTGACGCCTTCCTGCGGCGTTGCTTCTTCCACTACATCAAGTTCCCAGATGCTGATACGATGCGGGATATCATTGATGTTCATTTCCCTGACATCAAGGGCATGCTCGTCCGGGAGGCCTTGAAGGTCTTCTACGATATGCGGGAAGTGCCTGGCTTGAAGAAAAAGCCATCAACATCTGAACTTCTCGACTGGCTGAAGCTTTTGCTCAGTGAGGACATTTCTCCGGAAACCCTTCGCGAATCCGACCCACGTACTTTAATCCCACCGCTTCATGGTGCGCTTCTCAAGAACGAACAGGACGTTCATTTGTTCGAGCGACTAGCGTTTCTTGCTCGCCAAAAAGCCAATCAGAAGCAGTGATTCTGATCGATTAATCTGCGTTCGACTATTTCCAGTAGTTGAACAATGGGAATTGATTGCCGGTGACAGGATCGGTCGTTGGCAAAGCCACTTCGGGTATCTGCCGCAAAGCCAGTTCATGATCCTGCGGTTCATTGCGCTTGAGATCCCAATCTTCCTGGCCGGCTGGGTAGGCGCCAACGATTCCGGATGCCCGACTGCCTGCCATGAGACAGTGACCGCCACCTGCCGGTATGAGAACAATGTCGCCGGTTCCAAACGCGACTATCTCACCTTCAGGACCGCCAAACTGCACGTTTATGGTCGGGCCTGTATTCGCCAGCACCTCGTGGCTTTCTGCGTGGTAGTGATGGAATGGAAAAATACCGTTGACCCAGCCGCCACCCCATCCGCAGCTGGCGAAATTGGTTAGGACAAGGTGGGGATCTGGTTTGTCGCCCCAGACCTTGCGATAGATCAGGAATGGCAATCGTGGATGGTTTGGTACATTCTCATTTGTTGGGACGACTAATGTTTCGATGCTAAAATCGGCTTGTTCTGTCATGACGATTGATGTGCCTGGCTGTTCATACGACTTCAAGTCATGGGCACTAGAGCAAGATCGTTCCGGATGGAATCACCGTTCGACTTGCTCACTTTGTTGGCCGGAACGTGAATCTTCTTCTACTCAATAAGTTTAGAGGCCGATTCACGTTTCAGATGGATGCGACAAGCACTTCCATATGAAACGATCGGGCTCTAAGGCGGAAACAAACGCCACAGACCTGATACCAGACATCTTGCCCCTCGCGCTGCCCCGGTTGAAGATGCTAACTAGTTGATTGCAGACAGCGACACGCGCTGCATGGACTGCCCTGATGATTTAGTCAGCGAGGTTGCATGTTTACCAACTTCTTTCTCGAGCTCAAAGCCGCCAAGGTCCCTGTTTCCTTGCGTGAGTACCTGACGCTGCTTGAGGGCATGTCAAAAGATCTGGCTGATCAACGCGTTGAAGATTTCTATTATCTGTCACGATCCTGTCTCGTGAAGGATGAACGTCATATCGACAAGTTTGATCGGGTTTTCAGTCATGTCTTCAAGGGACTGGAGGCCATGCAGGATGCCGCTGAAGCGGAGATCCCGGAAGAATGGCTCCGCGTCGTCTCGCAGCTTTACCTCAATGATGAGGAGAAGCAGAAGATCGAAGAGATGGGTGGCTGGGAAAAAATAATGGAGGAGCTAAAGAAGCGCCTCGAGGAACAGAAAGGACGGCACCAAGGCGGCAGTAAATGGATTGGAACCGGTGGGACTTCGCCCTACGGAGCATATGGCTACAATCCAGCCGGTGTCCGCATCGGGCAGAAGGAAAACAGGAATTTTCGCGCTATCAAAGTGTGGGATAAGCGAGAGTTCAAGGACTACGACGACTCAGTTGAGCTTGGAACACGCAATATCAAGATGGGATTGCGGCGGCTGCGCCGCTTTGCGCGCGAAGGGGCGGCGGACGAGCTTGATCTTGATGGTACGATCAAAGGTACCGCCCACAAGGGTTACCTGGACATTCATATGCGACCGGAGCGGCGCAACGCCGTGAAGGTACTGATGTTCTTTGATGTCGGTGGCTCAATGGATTGGCATATCAAGACCGCCGAAGAATTGTTCTCCGCATCGCGCGCAGAATTCAAACATCTCGAATACTTCTACTTCCACAACTGCCTTTATGAATTCTTATGGAAAGATAATTCACGTCGTTGGACTGAGCGCAATTCCACCTGGGATGTGCTGCATAANTACCCTTCNGACTACAAGGTGATCTTTGTTGGTGANGCATCNATGAGCCCTTATGAGCTGTCGGTGGCNGGCGGGTCAGTCGAGCATATGAACCCCGAAGCGGGCGCAGTCTGGTTAAAGCGTGTAACCGATATCTATGAGAATTGTGTTTGGCTCAATCCCGTATCGAAAGAGCACTGGAAGTGGACCCCATCAATTCAGATGATCAGCGAGCAAATGGANGGACGGATGTATCCGCTCACAATGGATGGGATNGACGGTGCGATGCGNGAACTGATGCGTTGATGCGTCTAGGTGCGTGACCGCATCGCGGATTGTTGCCATCTTATTGCTTTTGTTGTCAGTCANNTNGGGAAGCCTAGATCAGTTAGGANATTGGCAGTGGGTGTTGACCACTGTTCTCATTTGGGCAAACTGCGCTCATGGAANATNGAANCAATTTCGCCCGGGCTTTCTNTGCTGCCGNTGCTGCGCTTCTATTGGCTGGTTGCNGTANCTTGAAGCTGCCTTCCNTATCGACTGGGTCAATCGGAACCACGACACAAGCGNCTGGGCCTGCGCCTGCAGCNGTNAAGCCAGATGATCCGGTGGAGCGCGCCTTGCAGGTGGGTGTCACCATAGCGCGCGCGAACAAGTGTGGATATTATTNCGATCCNAACCAACTGAAGGCGAATTATCTAGCTGCCGANGCCACACGNTACCCGGCTCCGGAAATTCAGCAAAAAGTCCAAACAGCGTTGGAATTCGGTCGTNTTCGGGTTGGGCGGCAGCTTGCCAGCCAGGAAGGCTATTGCACTAAAGAGCGCACGGAAAAGATAAAATCGAAACTCACTCGTTATCTGGCCGGCGACTACACGGCAGATGTCAAGAAACAAGTTAAACAATCGGGGGGGCTGCTTAGCGCTCTTGAAACANACACTGTCCCCGATAAGTTTGATCCGNTCACCATTCNCGACCCATATAGTAAATGGTGAGATGCGAGCCTTATGATCGACTGAGTATGGCCCATCAAATCCTCTGGTTCGAAACAATACTAAAATTCTCGGCGGGTATATGTTTGCTCGCTTTCCCCGTCTCCCTAGCTCACTTACTGGGTTTACCGCATGGGAATGTAGGCTTCTGGCCTCGATTATTAGGTGGCGTGCTCATTGGTTTGGCAGGAGCAATCTATATTGAAGCCAGCCAGCCGACTGTTCAGGGTATTGGCTTCTCCGGCTTGGTTGTTATCAACATCACCGCAATTCTGCTGATGATGTCGTTGATCATCATGAAACAGATTGATACCTGGAGGGGAAACGCAGCCCTCTGGGTTGTATGCGGGNTGTTGATTTTGCTGTCACTGTTTGAGATTGCTCAGATCGAGCGTTAGGTTTTGGCACACTGCTTGCTCCCATCTGCACACGATTATTTGAAGTGAGCAGGCATGGGACAATTGTTGGACGCTGCATTTCAATTTGATGTGGAGACAGGTCAGCCTCCAGTTGCCGTGCCCGCCTGCGCGCAGCTCTCGACGCCTGTGGGATCACCGGTCCAGTTNGATACAGTGANTACTCTTTCGGANTTCAGCGCTCTAGCTGATGAATGGGCATTGTTATCGCAGAACAGCACATCCCGTGTCTCTGTTTTCCAATCCTTCACATGGCTGCGCCATTGGGTGGACTCCTACGTCTCATCTCCAGGTTCAAACCATCAACTAGCCATTGTTACGGGTCGAGCAGCCGATGGTCGCTTGGTCTTGGTTGCTCCATTTCAGTTGGAGCGAAACGGTCTGGTAGCGCATCTTTGCTGGATNGGATGTCCNGTCGCCCAGTATGGAGATGTTCTCGTTTCTTCCGAGTACGATAATGCCNAGAACATCNGCGAAGCGCTTTCCGTAGCTATTCAGACTTTCAAGCCAGATGTTGTGGGTCTGTCCAAGGTCCGCGATGATAGCCGTTTAGCNAAGGCTCTGGCCAATGGTTGGGCGCTTGAACTTTGCAGGGATACGGCACANNAGCTGGCTTTTGGCGCTTCAGATCGGTTCTCCGAGTATGAGAAACGCTATTCCTCGAAGTCGCGTAAGAACAGGCGTCGGCTATTACGTCGCCTTCAAGAGAACCACAAGGTGGNGTTCCACCAACATGCACCCGGTGATCAAGCGGCCCGAATAGCGCAAGCCGGTTTGGAACTTAAGCGGGCTTGGCTTAAGAGCCGTGGGCTGTTGTCGGCGGCTCTCAACCAAGAAGTTGTTGGAGATCTTCTGATATCGCTTGCAAGAGATCCTTCGAGCGGTTGCGCAGTCTTCTCAGTGACCTGTGATGATCGAATAGTCGGGGTTCAATTGGGCTTTCAGCACCAAGGCAAGCTCGAGCTTTATCTCATCGTTTACGACCTGGAGTTTGAGAAATCCGGAGTAGGCTCGCTCCATCTTGAGGATACTTTTCGTGAGGCATGTGACCGAGGCGTAGCTNTCGTCGATCTTCTAGCGCCAGATGCAGTCTATAAACGTGAATGGGCAGATGTCAGCATGGGCGTGCGGGACTACGCCAGGCCGTGCAGTCTTGTTGGCAGGATGTATATNGCGATCTATATGATCGGGGTCCGAAAGCTCCTGAAACGCGCGCAATCGATGCTNCCACTCAAGTGGCGCAAGTTGGCAATCCGTCTGGTGCGCTAACGAGCTCAACACAATAGTCTGCGAAAAGCCCTAGTCCTTGACACCCAGCTTCTTCTGCAAGCTCGACGATGATGTCGTGTATTGGAACAAAAGCTTCTTGTCGGGATAGATCATGCGATGCGCCTGTTGGGACATCAGGGCTGCCTCATGGAAGCCGGACAAGATGAGTTTCAATTTGCCGGGATAGGTGTTGATGTCACCGATCGCAAAGATCCCACTTTCGCTCGTCTCAAATTTCTNTGTATCAACCGGAATGAGGTTTTCATGAAGATTGAGGCCCCAGTCAGCGACTGGTCCAAGCTTCATTGTGAGACCAAAGAACGGTAGCAGCNGATTNCAGACTAGTTCCCGCTCATCGTCTTTTGTCTTGATCAACACAGACGAGAGTTCGCCACCCTCACCGCGCAGTTCTTTTACCTGGCCGATTTCAAGCTGCATCTTGCCCTCGGCCACCAATGTGCGCATCTGCTCGACTGTGTGCGGCGCAGCCCGAAAGTCATCGCGTCGGTGGAGCAGCGTGAGGCTTTTTGCAACCGGCTGAAGGCTCAGCGTCCANTCGAGCGCCGAGTCGCCGCCACCAACGATCAGAACATCTTTGTCACGGAACTCTTCNATGCGACGAACGGCNTAGAATANTGATTTGCCTTCGAAGTCTTCGATACCGNNTAGCGGGGGGCGCTTCGGTGTGAAGGAACCACCACCAGCGGCTATCACGACAANCTTGGCCAAGAACGACTTGCCGTCGTCAGTGCGCAGGAAGAACTTGTCGTCATCTGTTCTTCGAAGCTCATCCACGCGTTCGTTAAAATGAAACTCAGGTTCGAAGGGTTTGATTTGCTCCAACAAACGATCTGTCAGTTCCTGACCGGANACGATCGGCAAGGCNGGGATATCGTAAATTGGTTTTTCCGGATAAAGCTCCGCGCATTGACCACCTGGCTTATCTAGTATGTCGACCAGATGCGCGCGAATGTCGAGGAGACCGAGCTCGAAAACAGCGAACAAACCAACCGGGCCTGCGCCGATAATGACGACGTCTGTTTCGATGGTCTCAGTTGAAGTCTGGCCATTCGATGACGACATGATGAGTACTCCCGAAACGGCATATACCTTGGGTGTGTTGGANCCCGGATTGGCAGNCCTGGCACCTNACTGGAATCAGCAAGGAGCAACTGGATTGATCTAATACGCCCGAATGNACCGGCTGCGACCGTTCNACCGGCGTTGATGNGCTNNGTGGCGNTAAAATTGTTTTTCAGGGACCGTCACAACAAGCCCATCCAGTTCATCCGTGACTTTGATCTGGCACGACAAGCGACTGCTGTCTTTCACATCGAAAGCAAAGTCGAGCATNTCTTCTTCCATTTCGGAAGCTGAGCCAGTTTTGNTTACCCAGTCTTCTGCTACGTANACATGGCACGTTGCGCAAGCGCATGCTCCGCCACACTCGGCTTCGATACCTTCAACCAGATTAAGTTTCNCTGCTTCCATCACGGTCACACCGANTGAGGCGTCAACAACGGTTTCCTTACCATCGTGNTGAATGAACGTAATCTTCGGCATTCCGCGCCATGCTCCTTGCTACCTAACAGTTCCAAANCNNGGAACCNTCGTCGTTTTAGGACGCCCTGCCAATGCGCTAGCCGACTGTCCTNGCNTAANNGAACTTTTTGCTTGAAGCCCAATGGGAACGCAAGGCNCGTTGCAACAATCATTTGCGCCAAACGTCACAGGCGGTCACGCTCGCATCTGAGACGGTTTGTTAGGTTTTCGATCGCCCGCGGGATATGGGAGCTGACAGATGGCAGTCAGGCCGCCAAAGTTGCGANATAAGTCGTGACGACTTCNGANTTGTCTTGCAACGGTTGCAAGTCAAAGGAACCCCAGTCAGGAGCTGATTTTTCTGCGTCCGCGGCCAGTTCTCCGAGAGCATGGGCTCCAACCGCACGTGCGGANCCCTTCAAAGTGTGAGCTGCGATATACCAGTCCTTCTCGCTCGCTGCTGCGCGCAACTGAGATATAAGGCTCGGTAGCTGCTCAATGAACAATTGGAGGACTTCATACTCCAGTTCAGCATCACCCATCGTGTACTTTGCCAAATGATTATGATCGATCGGCAAGCACTCCGATTCGTTATGTCGCTGGNGCTCCGTTATATCNGGAAGAGTTTCCACAATCTGTTCGTCAGACAACGTCATACGCNACACAAGCTCCGCAACACAAGCTCCGCAACACAGGCTCCCAAGACACCTGGCTTCAGCATCCAGGCTCCGACCCTTGANCCAAACGTAAGACGTTTTCTACAACACACCGTAAAGCTGCATGGTAAATCATCGCCCTATTTCATTAAGACTTTGGTCATATTTTTGCAATTGGACATGACCTAGCAATGATGGTCGGGATCGTGTTTTCGCCAAATTGGTAAACTANCGCCTTTGTCATGCTGAGTGGGGTTTGGGTTCTTAAGTTGCGGAAGTCCATCACGGGTTTCGGGGTATCGGGTTGCCGCAATCTGCGGTAGAGTTTGGAATCCNTTAGTGTTTGTGCCAATCTTGCCNTTCGGCTGGGGCGGCTGAGTGGGCAAATTGAATGGCGCAAAACAATAAGGCGAAGGCAGCCAACGAACCCGATTCTTTGTCGGCTCGGCTTAACGAAGTGCAAGACAAGACGGATGCGGCTAAGGCGGATGCTGCAAAGCTCGGTGGTCCCCCCCCACTGCCCGGCGCAAAAGCTGGCTCTCAAAAGCCTGCAGGCGACAAATCCGAGAGTGGGCTTAAACCTAAAGCAGCGCCTCCACCAATTCCATCTAAGACAGAGTCTGCCAACTCGAAATCAAAGAATGCGGACAAGACGAACGAACCGGATGATACGGGCTTGAAGCCNGGCGTTTTGCGTCCGCGTGCATCTGNGAAAATAGATCCAGTTCCTGCAGCCGTTNAGCCAGACNAGTCTGCCNACGAAGATGACNCCANCTCAGCAGCCCGAAGACGGGAAGCGCAGAGGCGACCGGCCGGGCCACCGCGGGAAAGGCTGGCAGCGAACGACGACGCACCATCGATTGGCGGTCTTATCTATGCGCTCAATCAACGTCCTTCCAAACGCCCATTCGGTTACGCNGCCGGTGCGACCGGCCTTTGGACAGCCGTAGCGCTTGGATTTGCCTGGTCTTTCATGTTGGAAGGGCTGCCGGCAGATGCGGGCGTGGCCCAGGTTGTGACGCATCCAGCGTTCCTAACATCAGTCGCATTGTGGATTGGGCCAATCACTCTCTTCTGGTTCCTTTCATTTCTCGCTTGGAGAACAGAAGAGTTGCATCTGCGCTCCAGCGCNATGACAGANGTTGCCGTCCGGCTNGCTGAGCCGGATCGCATGGCGGAACAGTCCGTAGCGTCCTTGGGTCAGGCNGTGCGNCGGCAGGTTTCATTTATGANTGATGCCGTGTCGAGAGCGCTGGGACGAGCGGGTGAGCTTGAAGCACTGGTGCATAACGNGGTTAGCCAGCTCGAGCATTCATACGAGGAAAATGAGCGCAAGATTCGCGGGCTTATTCAGGAATTGTCCGGAGAGCGTCATGCCTTGGTCAATACAGGCGATCGTTTCAAAGATACGCTGCAACAACTTGGTACCGAGGTGCCACAACTTATAGAGCGGCTGTCGCAGCAACAATATACGCTCGCGAAAATCATCGAGGGCGCTGGCGCCAACTTAACGCAACTTGAAACCTCACTCTCCGGTGAGACCAACCGGCTTGAAAGCGCTTTGGACGGCAATGCTGGTCGGTTGCAAACGGTGCTTGAAGATTATACGCAGGCTTTGGCCACAGCGCTCGGCTCCCGCACCGAGCAAATGCAAACCGTACTCGGAGGTTATACTGAAGCCCTTGGTACCGCGTTGGGTAGCCGAACCGAGCAAATGCAGGTCATGCTGACAGACCAGCGAACCGGAATTGAGGAAGCAATTGCGACCGGTGCAGCAGGTGTCCAAAAAGCGGTCGAAGTGAACCGCGAGGTGGTGGACCGATCGCTGGAAACCCTCAACACAACTCTTGAGAACCGCGCAGAGACGATGCAGATCGTCTTTGAAGAATACTCACGAGCACTAGATACGACGCTNGCTAATCGCACTGACAATTTTGATATTCAGCTCGTTGAAAGGACCAAAGCGCTCGATGAGGCTTTCAGTGAACGCCTGCGGCTGTTCGATGAAGCGATTATGAATTCTGCCATCCAGATTGATAATGCTGTGGGCAGCAGCACCGAAGTCTTAGCTTCTGCTATGTCGACACATGCACAGGAACTGAATTCGACGCTGACCCAGCAAGCCAACCAACTCGATGAAACGCTGGTCCGTCGGATCGAGGCGGTCCGCGCGTCGAGTGAAAACATATCTCNGCAGTCCATCAAGGCCATCGAGGGCCTGGCTGGTCAATCTGACATGCTCAGGAACGTATCCGAGAATCTCCTCNGCCAGATCAACAANGTATCGAACAGGTTCGAAAGTCAGAGCCATGCCATTATGCGCTCTGCCNATGNGCTCGAGTCNNCAAACTTCAAGATNGACAAGATGTTGGGCGATCGATCGACTGAGTTGAATGAAACGCTNGAGCGCATGTCTCACCGAGCCNACGAGTTGGGCAATGCTGTGCAAGGCTACTCCAATACGCTTGAAGGATCGATCAGCGAAGCGGAGCNGCGCGCGAGACTNCTGACTCAAGACATGACACGCCAAACCGAGGAGCGTGCAAAGGCGGCAGTCGACGATATGGAACGGCTGAAGCAGGAGGCCAGTATCGAGGCTGAGCGCGCGTTGGCTGATCTGCGTTCGGAGTTCTCGACGGTTTCACGTGAGGTTACGCAACGGCTGGGTTNACTATCGAAAGAGTTCTCACAGACCTCTGGTGTTGTTCGGGAAGAAGCTGCCCGAGCAGCACAGCAGCTTGAAGTTGAACAAACCAGGCTTAAGCNTCAAATGGAACGCTTGCCTGGAGCCACCCAAGAAAGTGCAAACGCCATGCGTAAAGCATTGCGTGACCAGTTGAAGGCACTAGATCAGCTTTCGTCTCTTGCAACTTCNACAGCTCAACGCGCCGCGGTGGTGCCACCGTCATCGCAGCAGCCGATCCCCCTTAGGGAGACACCGGTTCCGGAGCGCGCACCCGCACAACCAGAGCCTCCGGCGCGATCGGCGTCATCAGATCGGCAATTGGCATTGGGAAGCCTCACNGACAAACTGCGGACTGAGCTCCAACAACGCTCACAGGCNAGGACCNGTCANCCGGCGGCGCCCNCTGCCGGGTCAGGCAGTNCTACAGCATCAATATCGCCTGCTACGCCAGCAGCGGCAGGGTCAANCCCCGGTGCAGATGGCGAGGCTACTCAGGATAGCAGCGATGNGAAGTGGTCGNTTGGTGACCTGCTGGCTAGAGCATCAGATGCACCAGGTGCAGCGCCAGCACCTATAGAGCCGGAAGCTTTTGAAACGTCCTGGCCGTCCCAAAACACGACTAACACCCTTGACGTCACAGCCATTTCTCAGGCGCTGGATANGGCAACTGCATCAGCGATCTGGTCTCGCTTCCGGAGTGGGCAACGCGGCTTTATGGTGCGTAGCATCTATTCGCCAGACGGTCGCAAGTTGTTCGANGATGTTGTTTATNGCTATCNACACAATGATGCGTTTCGACAGAACGTCGACCGATTNCTGCTGGAGTTTGAGCAAACCATGCGGGACGCTGATAAGCGGGATTCTTCAGGTGNAGAGACGCATGCCTTGATCATGGGNGATGCCGGGCGCGTCTACTTGCTGCTGGCGCACGCTGCGAAACGCTTAGTGTAAGCAATCCAGAGGCTGTCGCTTGCCTGGCGTGGTTTTGCCTCTCTCCGGCTAGCCATATGGNTTGGTAGAGGCTTTCTGGCAGCTATGGCTTGCGCAGCAACACTGCCGTGATCATTACGCCGACAAACGCGAAACCCGCCATGGCGAAGTAGCTGGCAGCAGCTGTGCTGTCATAAAGCTTGCCTGCAAGGAGCGTTATGCCCCCCATGATGACGCCTGTTGCAATCGCGGAGTGAATGGATTGGGCAGTTCCGGCAATTGTTTCAGGCACCTTGGTCTGAATAATGCGCAACGNTCCAAGATATGTTGCTGCGAATGTCAGCGCATGCAGGGTTTGGAGCGGGAATAGCAGCCAGAATGGCGGATCAAGGGCCATGGCCAACCATCTCACGATGGCTCCGATCCCACCCAACAANAGNAGNCCACGATCGCCAAAGCGTTTGAGGAGTGTGGCAGAGATGGCAAACAGGCCGATTTCAGCAGCAACGCCAATGGCCCAAAGGATACCAATCCATGTATCGGAGATACCCTGACCGCGCCAATGGATTGCACTGAAGGCATAGTAGACGGCATGTGATGCCTGGATAAGCCCTGCTGCGATGACGATGGCAACAAACCATGACTGTCCAAGAAGCGATGACAGTATCGACCAGGTGCTTTGTTGGTTTGCTGATTGTTCCTCTTCACGACGGTCAGGCGTTGAAGCACCGGGTAGAATGTGAGCACAGACCGCTGTGANCAAAGCCGAAGCAAGCAACATCAACAGAACGCTTCCGCCGCCGTGCGCAGCGATAACCATGCCTCCAAAAATGTTTGCAGCAATGAATGCCGCCGACCCCCACAGGCGGATGCGCCCGTATGTGACGTTGTTCCGCTGTGCCTCCGCAAGCATCTTTGTGTCTGTCAGCGGGATGATGGACTGCGTTGCAATCTGAAAGAGCACGACACAAACAATGATNTGCCAAAAGCTGGTCGCGAAGGTGAGGGCAGCAGCCGCGGCTAGCCCGGCCCATCCACCGATGATGATTGTTGCCCGGTGATCACCGCGTCGNTCAGACCAAATAGCAATTCCGGGCGTTGCGAGGACCCTGATAAAAAGCGGCGCTGAGGTAATGATACCTATTTCGACCGGTGTCATGCCGCGCCAGTCCAACCACACTGGAATGAACGGTAAATAAATACCGAGATTGCCAAACATTGCCGCGTAGTACAGCGAAGCACTGACTGCAAATGGCAATGAGGCTTTCGACAACTTGNATAACCCTATCGTTGAGCTGGATAAGTATCTTGGTCCGAGGCGAAAGCCTTAGCACGGCAGATGTGCCACGCAATCGTTGTCGCGCTGACAATACCCACATGTATTCTCGCGAACCGGACGATCAGNTGCCCGAATCGCCCTATGGATGGACGCNTAAAGNCAACNAGNGCTTAGGCAATGGATCAAGCACTTACGCAATCATCATTCGATCCTGAAACTGAATACCGAGCAATTGAAACCGCACTGCTAGAGTCTGCGCGTGGGCGTTGGTTCTTGGCCGAGCATGGGCGCAGAGCACGTCGCCTTGATGCAGATGCACTGCAGTTAGCCATTGGGCAACTTCAGACTTCGCTGCGTGATCCACCNGCTCTCTTNGGTCAGCTACGCAACGAGATCGTCGGTCTGCAAGGTTTGTTAAGAGAAACCCGCGCGGCACTGGTCACCAAGCCGNGCACGGCGCCAGNANAGCAAGCCGAGTACGCTCCAACGACTGCGAGTGGCGTTGCTGCCTTGACGTCTGGACCTGATGTCAACGGCACCTTCAAACTGACCCACCTTGTCTTTCTGTTTGTTGCCCTCACGCGTGAGGGCAACAAACGGCTCAATCGACCTCTGCCTTG
>NZGY01000040.1 GCA_002689605.1 Filomicrobium sp. | reverse complement strand
CCGCTCGACAGTTGCCTGAAAATCCTGAGCCTTCATGGTATCCTCGCTAGTGACGAACCGTCAGTCAGCAAGGTCTCACAACATTTAGGCAGAATAGAGCCTTGAACTCAATGCGTAATAGGTCAGAAACTGGCGGTGCTTACGTGGCGCATCGCCATAGGAGGTCAGCTGATGGCATATGCGTCTTGGTTGGCATTACCCAGCCGCTTCCATTTAGGTCGACCGATGGCAGGAGACACATGAGCAATTTGACGCCGGATCAAGAACGCATTGTCCAACGCATAAGTAACAGTTTTGTCAGACAAGCCTTCGTCAATACGATTGGTGCCGAGTTGGGTGACGTGGACCGCGGCTTGGTCGATATTCATTTGCCGCGCAATCGGTCTTTGGATCAGCAGTATGGCTTCGTTCATGGTGGCGTGCTGACCGCGCTGGCTGATGCAGCTGCGGGTTACGCCGCCTTGACGGTGTCATCTGCGGACAAGGGAGTGCTGACGACTGAGTTAAAGGTCAACTTTCTGCGCCCTGCGAGCGGTGACAAGTTATTGGCCAAGGGCCGGGTGTTAAAGCCAGGCCGCACGCTCAGCATCTGTACTGGTGATGTTTTTGATATCCAGGACGGCGTCGAAAAACATGTACTGACCTCGCTGGTGACGATGATGCATGTTGACGGGCAAACTGATTAATCGTGTTCTGTTGATCAATAGATCCGCTAGGACATAACGGACAAGACACATGATTCCGAATGCAATCCAGACGTTCAATTTCGATCTTGGTAACATCGCTGACCAGTTGCGTGACACGGTCCAATCATACACGTCCGATCGGATTGCTCCGATTGTTGATGAAGTTGACCGGACGGACGAATTTCCCCGCTACCTCTGGCCCGAAATGGGTGAGCTGGGGCTGCACGGTATAACCGTTGAAGAGGAGTTTGGTGGTTCTGGGCTTGGTTATCTGGAGCACTGCATTGCAGTTGAGGAGTTGTCTCGAGGTTCAGCTGCGATCGGTCTTTCTTACGGTGCGCACTCGAACCTCTGCATCAATCAGATTCGTCGTAACGGCAGCGAAGAACAGAAGCGCAAGTATCTGCCGAAGTTGATTTCCGGCGAGCATGTTGGTGCGTTGGCGATGTCTGAACCAGGAGCGGGTTCCGATGTGGTGTCCATGAAGTTGCGCGCTGATAAAAAGGGCGATCGCTATATTCTGAACGGCACAAAGATGTGGATTACCAATGGTCCTGGCGGCGATACTTTGGTCGTTTACGCAAAGACCGACCCCGACGCGGGGGCACGCGGTATTACTGCCTTCATCATCGAAAAGGACTTCAAAGGCTTCTCGGTTGCGCAAAAGCTCGACAAGCTTGGTATGCGCGGCTCCAACACAGGCGAACTCGTTTTCGAAGACTGTGAAGTACCCGAAGAAAACGTGCTCGGTGCCGTTGGGAAAGGGGTCAACGTGCTTATGAGTGGCCTTGACTATGAGCGGGCTGTGCTCGCCGCCGGCCCGCTTGGAATCATGCAGGCCGCCATGGATGTGGTGATGCCCTATATCCACGAGCGCAAACAGTTCGGGCAGCCCATCGGGCAGTTTCAATTGGTCCAGGGCAAGGTTGCTGACATGTACGTCACGATGAATTCTTGCCGATCGTACGTTTATGCCGTTGCCAAAGCCTGTGATCGCGGTGAGACGACTCGTGAGGATGCTGCAGGTGCAATTCTGATTGCGGCCGAGAAGGCCACACAGGTGGCGCTCGATGCGATCCAGCTGCTCGGCGGCAATGGCTACATCAATGACAGCCCGACAGGACGACTACTCCGCGACGCCAAGCTGTACGAGATAGGTGCCGGGACGAGTGAGATAAGACGAATGCTGATTGGTCGGCAGCTATTTGATAAGACGTCCTAAAGATTCTTTGTCGACAGGCATCTTAGCATCTGGTCGGCCGGAGCAGCGGCTGACAATTTTCCTTTAATGCATGTGTTTACCATGTCGGAATTAAGTTGGTCTGTCGCCACAAGGCGGTTGGTAACTTTCTAGGCAATTTGGTAACTTTCTAGGCAATACCTTTGACAACTGAGGCTCCGCGTGGCACCGTTGTTGCCCTGCTACACTTTAGTAGGGTCTTCCAACGACGGGATATGAGTAACTTGGCATTAAACGTAAGTGCCAATTCAGTGGATCAGACGGCCACATAAAAACAGCGAGAGCCGTTACCACGACCGATTTGGAAGATTGGAGGAAACCGATCGGAGGGTTATATGCGCCTCAAAACTGTAGTCAGCGCACTTGCGTGCGCTGCTTTTGTTGCTATTCCAGCAACTGAAGGCTTTGCGCAGAAGCGTGTTAAGTGGAAAATGCAAAGTGCGTTCGGCTCGTCGCTGCCGCACCTCGGTACGTCAGGTGTTCGCTTCGCGAAGAACGTTGATGAAGCAACTGACGGCAAATTCAAAATCAAGTTCGAAGAGCCAGGCGCACTGGTTCCAGCACTTGAGTGCTTCGACGCTGCATCTAAGGGCTCTGTTGAGTCATGCTGGACAACACCTGGCTATCACGCCGGTAAGTTCCCTGCAGCGTCATTCTTTACGGCTGTTCCTTTCGGACCAGGCTTTGGCGAATTCCAAGCTTGGAAGCGCTTTGGTAACGGCGACAAAATGCGGAACGAGCTTTACGGTCAGCACGGACTGATCGCTTGGGATAGCTTCTGCATCGGGCCGGAAACTTCCGGTTGGTTCAAGAGCGAAATTAAAGGCGGAATTGAGTCTCTGAAGGGCATCAAGATGCGCTTCTTCGGCCTCGGCGCTAAAGTCATGCAAAAGCTTGGCGTGTCCACTCAGCTTCTTGCTGGTGCAGACATCTATCCAGCTCTTGAAAAAGGCGTGATCGACGCGACTGAGTTCTCGATGCCGACAATCGACATCAAGCTTGGTTTCTACCAGATCGCTAAGAACAACTATTTCCCTGGTTGGCACCAGCAGACTTCTTGCTCTGAGCTTCTCGTGAACAAGAAAGAGTACGAAGGTCTGCCGAAGAACTACCAGATGATCCTTAAGCTTGCTCTGGGTGAAAGCGTTGTGGACACATACGCTGACTCGGAAGCCAAGAACCCAAAGGCCATGATGGAAATGAAGTCCAAGTACGGCGTTACCAACCGTCGTTGGGAAGACAAGGATCTTGCTATCCTTGAGCAGGCTTGGCTCGACGTTCTTAAGGAAGAAGCAGCGAAAGACCCGCTGTTCAAGAAGGTGGCTGATGACTACCTCGCCTTCCGTAAGACCTACAAGCTCTGGGGTGATGCCCAGGCTCTGAAGAGCACTTACCTGAAGTAAGTCACATAATGCTGCAAGCGCGTCGCTGATGTTAGCGGCGCGCTTCGGTTTATGTCAGGCCGGTAGTCGAGTGAGGGTACCCGACGCCCGGGATCGATAATTCAAGGGTTTCCAGAAAATGGCTGATTTGCAACGCGCTCCAGATCAAGCAGAGGGCCGGGGGTGGACGGGTACTATTGTATCTCTGGTTGTTCTCGCCTTGATCGCAGGCGTGGTCTTATACGTCTCCGGATTGGATGCGGAGGGACGCGAGAATCTATTTTATGAGGTTCAGCATTATCTGCCGATCGTCATGTTCGTGACGTTGGCCTGTCTACTGTTCACTGGTTACCCCGTTGCATTCATTCTTGGTGGCATAGCGCTGCTATTCGGCTTGATTGGCTACTTTATGGATGCCTTCAAGCTGATCGAATACTTTAACTTCCTGCCGCGCATCTGGGGCGGTGCTGCTGAGAACCTGGTTCTCGTGGCTGTGCCCGCATTCGTCTTCATGGGCGTTATGATGGAACGCAGCGGCATCGCTAACGACTTGCTCTACTGTGTTCAGGTTCTGCTTAAGAGAGTACCTGGTGCACTTGCGCTAGCTGTTACGATTATGGGCACGATCCTCGCTGCTATGACGGGGATTATTGGTGCTTCCGTGACCATGATGACGGCCCTGGCTTTACCGACGATGATGCGTCAGGGGTACTCGCATGCCCTTGCCTGCGGGACGATCGCGGCGTCGGGGACGCTCGGGATTTTGATCCCACCAAGCATCATGCTCATTATCATGGCAGACCTTCTGGCGATTTCTGTCGGCGACGTGTTCATGGCTGCTATCGTACCGGGGCTTGGTCTGTCGCTTCTCTATCTGACATTTGTTGCGACCGTATCTGCTATGAAGCCCTCTTTGGCGCCGCCTTTGGATCCCGAATCACTCACGGTTCCGAAGGGCGAAATGATACCGTTGCTTCTTAAGAGCTTCTTCCCGCCAGTGTTCCTGATCACCCTAATTAAGGGTTCTATTCTGCTTGGCTGGGCGACACCTTCTGAAGCCGGTGCCGTGGGTGCTTTTGGTGCGATGTTGCTAGCACTGCTGGCGGGTCGTTTGAACTTCGGTATCTTGCAGGGGGTTTGTCATACATCCGCTCGTACAATTGCGATGATCTTTTTCATCATCGTCAGTGCGACCTGCTTTGCCTACGTCTACCGTTCGCTGGGTGGTGACGACATCGTGGAGGAATTGATCCACGGTGCTGGTCTCGACTCCTGGGGCTTCCTGTTCTTGTTGATGGGCATCGCCTTCGTTCTGGGCTTCTTCCTCGACTGGATTGAGATTACGCTGATCGTGCTGCCAGTGTTTGCGCCAATGGTTGCAGCACTTGACTTCGGTGATCACGTTGCAAAAGCAGACGTCCTGATCTGGTTCACGATCTTGATGGCGATCAACCTGCAAACGTCATTCCTCACGCCACCGTTCGGATTTGCATTGTTCTATCTGAAGGGGATCGCGCCGAGGGAAGTCAAAATTCAGAGCATTTATACCGGGATCATTCCGTTCGTTATCCTGCAGTTGTGCGCTCTGGTTCTGACAATTAAGTATCCCCAGCTGGCTCTCTGGCTGGTCAAAGCCCACTAGCGGTATACGCGGCGATAGCCTGATTTGAATGGAGATTGGCATGTCGGACCAAACCGACGGTGAACTGAAGCAATATACCGATGCTGACAGGCCCGCAGCGTTGCACTTCAGTGATACTTTGCGCGGGTTTGTTGATCAGATGGGCAAGTGGGCGTCTTGGTTGATTGTTCCACTTGTTTTGATCACCTGCTTTGACGTTATCATTCGTAAGCTGACGTGGCGGGCTGAAGATGGCTCAATGATCTTCGGACTTCAGTATTGGCTGGGGAATAATGTCAGTGAGTTTTTTGGATCGACGCTGCTGCAGGAGCTGCAATGGCACCTGCACACGGGCTTGTTCGCTTTGGTGTTGGCATACGGCTACATCTACAACACGCACGTGCGGGTGGACTTGGTTCGCGAAAACCTGCATTTCCGCAAGCAGGCTTGGATTGAGTTCCTAGGGATCACCGTCTTCCTGATCCCGTTCTGCGCCATTACAACTTACTTCGCCTTTGACTACGCCTACACATCATTCGTCCAGAATGAGATTTCAGCGTCGACAGTTGGGCTCTCAAATCGCTGGATCATCAAATCTGTTCTAGTTATGGGATTGATTTTGGTGGTGTTGGCCGGGCTGGCGGTCTGGCTCCAAACCTTCATGGTGCTTTTTGGCGAGCCTAATCGAAGGTATAGCCTCATGACATTGGAATGGCCTGAAGAGGCCGGCACCATGATCGAAGGTAAGAAGCGAATTGAGATCGATGATGAAGCGCCTCCGCCACCGGTAGGGACCGCGGCCAAACAACCAGCTGAGTAGGCGGGCCAACCGGGGGGATTTGGCAGTTCGTCAAATTTCGATGGGCTAGAAATTTGGAGGGTCGGGCGTTTAACCCGGCCCTTTTCTTTTGACCGCATGCCGTGTGCGGGCCATGGTAGTCGCAAGCAGAAGGAGGCGGCATGGCATTCGAATGGGAGAAGATGTTCCGTCGCTACGTCAGCGATGAGATCAAGACGCCCTATGCAACAGCTCCGGATAAGCTGACCAGGCTTCAGGCTCGCTACGAGATCTTTGCATATGCCTTATTTATGGCCGTCGGCTTCTCTGTGATTGGTGTGGTTTCACTGTCTGGGAAGCTTCCTCATGGCGATGTTCCTGGTGTCACGATCTATGCGTTTTTCATGGTGTGGATGGTGATCGCCTTTGGGTATTCGAAGAACCAGATGGCGGCTGCCTTTTGTGCGACGGCTCCGATTGCTGTTCTGCTGTACTTTTTGATTTATGGTTTTTATCCCAAGCAGAGTATGCTCGATAAATCGATCATGGTGCTCGTTGTCGTTGGATGGGTCTATTACAGCTGGCGAATAGTCAGGATTGCATCGCACTACCCAAGTATGCCTGATCCCCCAGGACAGGAACCGACAGGGCGACGCAATCCGTATGATTTTTGGTCGAAGGATTGATCTTACCATCCCGACCATCGGGTCAACATGAAGTCCCGGGAGGCAAAATCAATGTCTGGAATCCCGAGCAATATCGAAGAACAGTGGGCAGGGACACTTGCGTTCATTCGAAAGTCTCATCCCTGGCATCGCAATGCATTCATCATCTTCAACGTCCTGTTGACGGCACTCAACATCTACGGTGGACCGCCTTGGTGGGGATTGTGGCCGTTGCTCATTACGGGGCTGATCTACGCGCTGCACTATCTCATATACAAAGCCAGTGTGATTGATGATGATTGGGTCGATGCCCGCGCGGTGGACCTTCGCTACAAGAGTTACGATCAGGGCCATATAGATTTCATCGCCGAGCGGCATGATCTCGACCAGGTCAACGATATGCTGGTGAAGAAAGGCAAGGAAGACAAGAAACGGCGCAAAGGCAATGCCGATTAATCGTCGGTTGCCGGCACCGGAGCGGCGAAACTGTGCAAGGTGACTGTAATTCTTGCCGCTTTATCAACCGTCCATTTTCGCCGCAATTGCTACTAAGCTCGTGACTGCTCGCGTTCTGTTGGTGTACCTGCTGTTATAACTATTCACTTCACTTGAAGGTCTGAGCAGCTGGCTCAAGAAAGGAATACGATTCCCATGTCTGGCATTGAAAGCGATCCAATTGTCATCGTCTCAGGGGCACGCACACCTATGGGTAGCTTCCAGGGTTCACTGCAGGCGATGACCGCACCTCAGTTGGGCTCTGCGGCCGTTAAAGCTGCGGTGGAAGGTGCCAGCATTGCGCCTGAGGATGTCAGTGAGGTCTTGATGGGATGCGTTTTGCCTGCAGGCCAGGGTCAAGCACCCGCGCGCCAGGCTGCATTTGGCGCGGGTTTACCGGAATCCGTTCCCTGTACCACGGTCAACAAGATGTGCGGCTCTGGCATGAAGACTGTGATGATGGCGTTTGATGCGCTGCATGCCCGCGAGAAGGACATCATTGTGGCAGGTGGGCTTGAGAGCATGACCAACACACCGCACATCCTGCCGAAAATGCGTAGTGGTCAGCGCCTCGGTCATTCGGTTGTCCAAGATCATATGTTCATCGACGGTCTCGAAGATGCCTATGACAAAGGTCGCCTCATGGGGACGTTCGCTGAAGATACCGCGCAGCATTATCAGTTTACGCGTGAAGCGCAGGATGCATTTGCTGTTGAGAGCCTCACACGGGCTAAGAAAGCTAATGAGGACGGATCGTTCGCCAACGAGATCACGTCTGTCAATGTCAAATCGCGGAAAGGCGAGACCGAGATATCAAACGATGAGCAGCCGTTCTCGGCTGACCTGGCTAAGATCCCGACATTGCGGCCGGCATTTCGTGAGGGCGGTACGGTGACAGCCGCCAATTCAAGTTCGATCTCAGATGGGGCGGCGGCGGTCGTCATGATGCGTCTTAGCGAGGCCGAGCGGCGGGGACTTAAGTCGAGGGCCAAGATCGTTTCGACGTCCAGCAATGCACAAGCCCCACAATGGTTCACTACGGCGCCGATCGGTGCAACGCAAAAAGTGCTCGATGCAACCGGTTGGTCTGTTGGTGACGTCGGCTTGTTTGAAATCAATGAAGCCTTTGCCGTGGTTGCGATGGCGGCGATGCGGGATCTCGATATTCCACATGATAAAGTCAATGTTCATGGTGGTGCCTGCGCACTTGGTCATCCGGTTGGTGCATCGGGCACAAGAATTATCGTGACGCTGCTCAATGCGATGGAGAAGTA
Organism: Filomicrobium sp.; assembly: GCA_002689605.1. Classification (GTDB taxonomy): domain Bacteria; phylum Pseudomonadota; class Alphaproteobacteria; order Rhizobiales; family Hyphomicrobiaceae; genus Tectiglobus. The sequence goes on along the minus strand of NZGY01000040.1, from coordinate 9,531 downwards.
CGGCCAAGACAAGGGTATCGCATCTCTGTGCATTGGCGGTGGTGAAGCGACCGCTGTTGCCATTGAACGCATGAACTAGCCGGTGAACAGGGCAGCTGTGCCTGATTGATGCTTCAAACATCAGACATGTATCTTCTTCGGGTTTGGTGTTTGTGAGCAGGGTGCGGCTGCCTTTATGTTCTATGTTCTTTCCAAGATTGTTTTCTTTGTCATTGCGCCCTCGCATTTCGTTTTGATTGTGTTGGGCATCGGGGTTTTGTTGCTGGCTTTTTCGGTCAGACAACGTCTTGGTCGGTGGCTTGTGTGCTCCGGGTTTGCTGGGCTTGTGATCCTAGGCTTTTCACCGGTCGGCAACGTGCTGATCTATCCGCTTGAAGAACGTTTCCCTGCACCAAAGAATGTGACGTCGAAAACGTATGATGGCATCATTCTGCTCGGTGGGTTTGAAGATGGAGGTATCAGCAAACGCCGCGAAACGATGGCGTTGATTGATGCTGCGGAGCGCTTGTCAGAGACGGTTCGTCTTGCGCGCAAATTGCCGGACACCAAAGTCATTTTCACCGGTGGGGCAGGATCGATTTTTCTCGAAGCGATTGATGCCGGTGGTGCGGTTGGTCAGTATTTGCGAGATGTCGGGATACGGGCCGAGCGGATCGTTGTAGAGAATCAGTCCCGCAACACATGGGAGAATGCCGTCTTTACGCGGGATTTGATCAAGCCTGGTCCAGCCGCGCGGTATCTCCTTGTGACGTCGGCCTGGCACATGCCACGCGCGATGGGTATTTTTCGAAAAGTTGGTTTCGAAGTGGATGCCTATCCTGTCGATTACAGAACGGCAAGTGAGCAGGATTTAACGCGACCGTTCTCTGCACTGGCTAACGGGTTGAAGCGCGTCGATCGGGCGGCGAAGGAATGGATAGGGTTGGTTGCTTACTGGGGTAGCGGCCGATCAAGCGCATTGTTTCCGCAGTAGGTGCCCGCAGTTCTTAAGCAGCGCCCCTCTCAAAACCTATCGCTTTGGTGATGGAATGTGGTTGATATCACGGTTTGCGAGATCTGCTTTGATGTCAAATGTCGGACAATTCAATTCGGCGAGGCGGCGGTTGTAGGCTACCAGAAGCGCCAGATCTCGCGCGCGCGTCTGAGGGGCGGTCGAATCCGGTGCACTCCACACGCCAATTGAATTTGTCGTTTGGCGCATTGATTGCGAGATCTGGCTCGGCTTCTCGCCATGCTCGAGGTGCCGCAAATGTAGAATCCTGAGTTGGATTCTGCCGTTTATTTTGGAGCAGGGCAGGGCTTTGTCTTCGGCGGACAGCCGATATGTTCCATCGCTTGCAACCTGGCGTGGAACCGTACTTGTCTGGATATCGGAGACGATGCCGGAGGATGCACAGCCAGACATTACGCTTGCGAGAGCGAAATACAGCAGAACAGTTCGGAGCGCTGAGTAGCGCACGGTGGTGCTCCCGGTCTTGGCCGAATCACTAGTAATCATCGCATTTTATCACGTTTGTCCTAAGTTTCAGGACTTGAAGTGCTAAATGTCAACTGCCATTCACGATTGGCAACGCCAGGAATTCACATTAAGAAACTGGCAGTTAGGTCGTTATCATGGCCATAGCAAGGAGGCTTTGAGTTGGCGCAAGAAATCTCAGTGAGTGCTAAATCTCTTGTTGACGCTGCCAAGCAGGAAATTACCGAGTACACGGTCGAGGATGTTGTCGCGCGCAAGGGCGATCCGAACGTTGCTCTGGTCGATATACGCGATCCAAGGGAGTTAGATCGCGAGGGGCATATCGAGGGGGCGTTCAGATGTACCCGAGGGATGCTTGAGTTTTGGATTGATCCCGAGAGCCCCTATCACAAATCCGTCTTCGCGGAAGACAAAGAATTTATCTTCTTTTGTGCAGGCGGGTTGCGGTCAGCGCTTGCTGCGAAAACAGCCCAGGATATGGGCTTAAGACCTGTTGCCCATATGATCGGTGGCTTCGGAGCCTGGAAGAAATCGGGCGCAGAAATCGTGCCGCCGAAAGCGTGAACCGGTGAATCTCACACGCTGCTTGACGCTTGCGTGATCGACGGGCGTTGCAAACTCACGGTTGATTTAGTGGGCTTGATTTGAGATTTTTACCGTTAACAGCGATCTTGCTTTCCAGAAGCAGTCGATTGTCGATTTAGAGATTTGGAAGGTTAGATCATGAGCACGAAGACGAGTGAGAAAACTGTACGCCCAGTCCGCGTGATGCTTTATCGTTGGGCCGGCAAGTGGGGACCTTTCAAGGTCAAGATCCCTTGCGGCGAGTGTGCGCTGACCAAGGATGTGTTGCTCGATACCTTCGAAACGGATCTTGCCGGTATTCCTATTGAGTTGGATGTACGTGATTGGCTAACCGGATGGTACAAGCCGTTGCTCAAAGGTGGATGGCACGCACCGATTGTCTTTGTTGAAGATAAGATCATCAGTCAGGGCTACGCTTTGAACCGTGGCGTTCTAACAGAAGCAATTATTCGGGAGTACGTCGGGCGATCGTCACTCGATGGCACGCATTTGTTCGGTAAAGAAAGCTGCCCGCACTGTGTTCGCGCGAAGTCGTATATGGATGCCGCGGGTATTGCCTACAACCATCATGATGTCGTGAAGCAGCCGCGTGCGCTCTATGAAACGATTGCCAGGGTTAAGCCGATTGTTGGCCCCAAGACGCCGATTACCGTGCCGCAAATCTGGATGGATGGGGCGTACGTGGGCGGTGCCGATGAGCTTGGTAAGATGCTGGGCTATTCCATCGAAGCGGGCGATAATGCGCGCCAGTCNGGCCCAGTGGTTGCTGAGCCTGNNGCTGTGCCGGCCGCGGCCTAATGCACNTATTATCGCATAAACTGCTGCCTGCGCGAGATTGTTGGGCGCCGACATTGATGCCCAACAGGCGGGNCAATCGCAGATTGTGCTAACTCTTGTCGCTGCCTGTAAAAACCTGTGTTGATGATGACACAATAGACAGGCTTGCAGGACTATGGCCTTGGTCTCTAATGTGACCCTGAGTTACAGGAGAGACTATGGCCAGACTGGCATCCAATATCAATCCGGCTTCTGAGGGCTTCCAGGCCAATAAGGCGGCTATGGAAGCCTTGGTTGCTGATCTTAACGANAAGCGTGCAGAAGCCGCTCTTGGGGGATCAGAGCGGGCGAGAGAGCGCCACCTTGNNCNTGGCAAACTTTTGCCGCGTGATCGGGTCATGNGNTTGCTTGATCCCGGCTCACCATTCCTGGAATTGTCGCAACTGGCCGCTTACGGGATGCACTCCGGCGATATCCATAGTGCTGGCATCATAACCGGCATTGGACGGGTTGCTGGGCGTGAGTGTTTGATCATCTGCAANGANGCGACGATCAAAGGCGGCACNTATTATCCAGAGACGGTGAAAAAGCACATTCGTGCGCAGGAGATTGCAGCGCAAAANCGATTGCCGTGCATTTATATGGTCGATTCAGGTGGNGCGAACCTTCCNCACCAAGCCGATATTTTNCCGGATCGCGATCACTTCGGACGTAGCTTCTATAATCAAGCCCGGATGTCAGGTGAGGGTATTCCTCAAATTGCGTTGGTCATGGGGTCTTGCACGGCCGGTGGTGCCTATGTACCGGCGATGGCTGACGAGAGCATTATCGTTCGAAGACAAGGGACNATCTTTTTAGGTGGTCCGCCGCTGGTCAAAGCCGCGACAGGTGAAGAAGTCAGTGCCGAGGATCTGGGTGGTGCTGATGTGCACGCACGCCTGTCAGGNGTTGTCGATCACTACGCCCTCAATGACAATCATGCATTAGAAATTGCGCGATCGGTTGTTGGCCACTTGCGGCCGCCCGACAAGTCCATCGTNAACATGCANGCGCCTAGGCCGCCCGCCTATGATCCAGACGAAATCGATGGTGTCGTCCCATCAAGCCTGATGACGCAATACGATGNNCGTGATGTTATTGCGCGGCTCGTTGATGGATCGGAGTTTGATGAATTCAAGGCGCTATACGCGACGACGATTGTAACGGGCTTCGCACATATTGAAGGGNTTCCTGTCGCGATCCTGGCGAACAACGGCATTTTGTACTCGGAAACTGCGCAGAAGGCGGCGCACTTCATCGAGCTTGCAAGCCAGCGTCANATTCCTTTGCTTTTCCTTCAGAACATCACTGGATTCATGGTNGGTCGTGAGGCAGAAGCCGGAGGGATCGCACGCAACGGTGCGAAGATGGTAACGGCCGTCGCCTGTGCCAACGTTCCAAAGGTGACGGTCATAACAGGAGGGAGCTACGGCGCTGGTAACTACGCGATGTGCGGGCGCTCCTATAGTCCACGCTTTCTCTTTACCTGGCCCAATGCACGGATTTCCGTCATGGGGGGAGAACAAGCCGCCAGTGTTCTCGCAACGGTTAGGCGGAGCAATTTGGAAGCAGCGGGCGAAGAATGGTCGGCCGAAGATGAAGAGGCATTCAAGGACCCGATCCGTTCTCAATATGAAACGGAAGGCCATCCGTATTTTGCGACTGCGCGGCTATGGGATGACGGGATCATAGCTCCACGAGAAACGCGGCGAGCGGTTGCCCTGGCGTTGTCTGCAGCGCTGAATGCACCGATCGAAGACACTAAATTTGGCGTCTTCCGCATGTAGGTTATCGGAGATGTGTGCGATGAAAAACATAACTGAGCTGTTCGGANTTTGTATCTGTATTCTGCTGCTNATGACGGCTTCTGCCTTTGCTGCGAAANGGTACAGCTGTGTGTTCCCGAGCGGGAAAGTGCACACGTTTGAGAATGACGTCTTCCAGGAAGACAATGCCAGCCAACTTGCTTTCAAGATTGGCAACATTCAGCTTGAACGTCAGACGGCCACTTTAATCACGGCAAATGGCGAGGGTGGTCTCAAGATTGTCAGGGCTATTGGTGCGAACCANTTCCTTGAGGTGATCACCGAAGGTTTCCTCAATATCACNACAATCTACGGTGCAGCAGCGAGTGATGGNTCTTTTCCNGCAGTTCACTCGCGTCACATCGGGTTGTTGGGGACGCCGGTGGTATCGCAGTATCACGGTACGTGTAANGCGATGTAACAACTACGTTGGTNGTCACTGCCTTTGTATGATGCGTCGTCTTCTAGCCTAACCTCAATACTGACTTGAGGTCCGCCACTCTTCAATTGAGACAGGTTTTATGCTCCAGAAAGTCCTAGTAGCTAACCGCGGAGAGATAGCTTGCAGGATCATGCGCACCGCGCGTGCCATGGGGCTAGGGACTGTTGCGGTTTTTTCGGATGCNGACGCCAAGTCGCNGCATGTGGCAATGGCCGATGAGGCTGTCCATCTAGGGGCAAGTGTTGCGTCTGAGAGCTATNTGAATATCGAAAAGGTTATTGCTGCGGCTGAGGCCACTGGCGCGGATTGCGTTCATCCTGGCTATGGCTTTCTCGCAGAGAATGCTGATTTTNCTGATGCGTGCAAAGCCGCTGGTCTGAAATTTATTGGACCATCAGGTGATGCCATGCGGGCGCTGGGTGGAAAGGCGCAGGCCAAGAACATCGCGATCAGCGCTGATGTGCCGGTTGTTCCTGGCTATCAAGGCGAAGCACAGGATCTTGCGACGCTGCAAGATCAAGCGAATGCCATCGGCTACCCGGTCATGATCAAAGCCGTTTCTGGTGGTGGTGGCCGCGGGATGCGGCTCGTGACAGAGGCGGCGGATTTTTCCGAGCAGCTAGAGAGCGCTCAACGTGAAGCTCTGGCTGCATTTGCGGATGCGCGCGTTTTGATTGAGAAGCTTGTTGTTGCTCCGCGCCACATCGAGGTGCAGGTTTTTGGCGATAGCCACGGCAACGTGGTCCATCTGTTCGAACGTGACTGCACGTTGCAGCGGCGGAATCAGAAGGTTGTTGAAGAGGCGCCCGCTCCGGGGATGTCGGATGAGCTTCGCCGCAAGATGACTTCGGCTGCGGTTCGCCTGGCTGAAAGCGTTGGCTACGAGGGGGCCGGAACGGTTGAGTTTCTGGTGGAGGGAAGTCGGCTTGCTGGTAATGCCAACTGGTACTTCATAGAAATGAATACGCGGCTTCAGGTCGAGCACCCTGTCACGGAAGAGATCACCGGTTTGGATCTTGTTGAATGGCAGTTCAGAGTAGCAGCGGGCGAAGAACTTCCTCAAGAACAGGATGACATTGCATTTGGTGGCCATGCGATCGAGGTTCGCCTTTGCGCCGAAGATCCGGCCCGCGACTTCGCACCGTCGCTGGGCATGATCCACGAGTTCGATGTGCTCGAAGATGCAGGGTTGCGCGTAGAAAGTGGTGTCGAACCTGGCAGCGTCATCTCGCCATTTTACGATTCACTGATTGCCAAGATCATCCGGGTCGGAGTTGATCGAGAGGGAGCGATTGCTGAGTTGGCTGGCGATCTCGAAGATGCTGACGTGCTTGGGCTCAAGACGAATCTTGGCTTCCTACATGCATTATTGTCAGACGATGCTGTTATTGGCGGAGACTTTTCAACTGGTTTGATTGGTGAGCGCCTGTATGAGTTCGTTTGCCGAGAACCGGCTCAACGGGCTATTGTTGCAGGCGTGCGTGCGCTTCTCTCCTATGAGCTTGAGAAGTCAATGAGCGCCGATGAGTTGGACCCATGGTCGACAGTAGATAGTTTTCAACTTGGCGGGCAGCGCAGAGTTGAAAGACAAGTGTTGGTTGATGACACGTCTCATACGCTTGCCATGACCTGGCTCGATCGCGATGTCGCGAGCTCAGTTGATGGTGGCTCCGCTAGCCTCATAACCCTAACGACATCTGAAGATGACGTTGTTGATATCGACGGAGAACTGGCGCCATTGACAACGGTTGAAGGCGGCCGTGCGCATGTTTTGTACGATATGCAACATATTACGGTTTCCTGGCCAGTCTACGACATCAGTGCTGCGGATGATGAGGGTGCTGCAGATGCGGTGAAAGCGCCAATAAATGGGCGGGTCGCAAAGTTATTTGTGGAAGAAGGGGCTCGTGTTGCGGAAGGCGAGAGCATTGCAGTAGTCGAAGCCATGAAGATGGAGCATGTTCTGGCGAGTCCCCGGGCTGGCACCATTAGCGAAATACGCGTTGCTGTTGATGCTCAGGTTAGTCAGGGGGCGGTTATAGCTTCGCTGCTGGCTGAGGAGGCCTCGTGACGGTCCATATCGTCAAACTCTGCGTTGGTGTTGATGCCATCGATGATTTAGCGCGGTGGCAGCGTGAGCGCCTGCGCTCGACGAAACGCGAGACTGGTAAGGGTTTCATCTTTTACACGACACGCATGGTACCGCGGCGTCAGGATGACGTGCTTGATGGTGGCTCGATTTATTGGGTCATTCGCGGTGTTATTCAAGTCAGACAGCGCATAACCGCATTTGAAGAGGGTCAGAGGGCGGATGGAACAAAGGTTTGTCTCCTGATTTTGGATCCTGAATTGGTTCCGGTTCGACCGACTCCGAGACGGGCGTTTCAGGGGTGGCGGTATCTTGAGCCAGATGATGCTCCAAAAGATCTCGATAGCTCAGAAACTGGCGATTACGCTGATATGCCACCCAAAATGCGTCGCGAATTAGCGGAGCTATGCTTGCTTTAATCGAGTACTGAAGGCAATCTTTCGGATTTAACATCTACATCCTAAGAGCCTGCCTATGTCCGGTCCGTGTTTCACCAAGATTATCGAAGAATTGCCGTCATCTGTTTCGTTCGTTGGACCGGAAGCTCAAGAGCGTGCGCGTGGTGCACCGTTCAGGGCTCGCATTGGCGCTAACGAAAGTGTCTATGGACCATCGCCTAAGGTCATCGAGGCTGTGCAGGCGGCAACGCAGGAGAACTGGAAGTACTGTGATCCTGATAACTTCGACCTCAAGAACGCGATTGCCGACTTCCATGGTGTAAAGCCAGAGAATGTTGTCATTATCGAAGGCATAGATGGTGGATTAGGCTTGGCAAACAGAATGCTCGTTGAGCTAGGTGATCACGTTATAACCTCGGACGGTGCCTATCCGACCTTTAACTTCCACGTTGCAGCGTGTGGTGGTCAGCTGACCAAAGTGCCGTTCCGTGATGACAAGGAAGACATTGGCGCGTTGTTGGATGCCGCGAGGGACAAATCTGCCAAGATTATCTACCTCAGCAATCCCGATAACCCGATGGGCACGTGGTGGTCCGCTTCAGATCTGGAACAGGCAATGGCGGACCTACCTGATGGCACGGTCTTTGTTCTGGATGAAGCATATTGTGATACGGCGCCCGACGGAACGCTACCTGCTATCGACGTCCACAATCCGATGGTGATGCGGTTCCGAACTTTCAGCAAAGCTTATGGGTTGGCTGGCGCGCGCGTTGGTTATTGTATCGGTGAAACCGGTGTAATTTCAAACTTTGAAAAGGTGCGTAATCACTACGGTATCAACCGTCTAGGTCAGGTGGCAGGTCTCGCTGCCATCAAAGATCAGGAGTATCTGAAGCAGACGGTGAGCAAGATTGCTGCTGCGCGTGACCGCATTAGTGAGATTGCGCGACAGAACCAATTGTCGCCCATCGCTTCTGCAACGAATTTTGTCACGATTGATTGCCGACGCGATGGCGCATTTGCACAAAAGGTCATGCAGGAGTTGCTGGGGCGCGATGTTTTTGTCCGGATGCCTGGTGTCGCGCCACTCAATCGATGTGTGCGGATTGGTGCCGGGTTGGACGCTGATATGGATCTCTTCGAAGAGAAGCTCCCGGAGGCGCTAGCTGCAGCAGCCGGATAAATAGAACAAGGCAACCATTTCCGAGCTGAGTTCTACAAAATGTGAGGTTGGAGTGGATTGGTCTCAGGTGCTTGCGTTCAGTGTGGTTGCGGCTTTGCTGGTTATGTCGCCTGGCCCGAATGGTTTGTTGATTGCGAAGACGGTGCCGACTGCCGGTCGCACTGCTGGCTTTGCAAATGTGGCAGGGTTTGTCGCTGCCTTCTACGTCCACGGCGCGTTATCGATCTTTGGTATCTCGTTGATGCTGGTTCGCTCCGCCGAAGCCTTTTTTATTGTGAAGATGCTCGGCGCCGCCTACCTATGCGGGCTGGGCCTTAAAGCTCTGTACGATGTCTGGCAGGGCAGTCGGACGACACGAAGCGCAGCAGACGGTATTGCTGGTGAACAACAGCGAACCGTCAGTCTGCCAAGTGCTTTTATCGAAGGCTTTCTCACGAACGCGCTTAACCCGAAAGTATCAATGTTCTAGGCTCTATTCGGCTCTGATGTAGTTTTCCCTGTTAACTCATGGCGCCGGCGAGGCATTGGCGGGGCGTAAGTCGCTCGCCGTCACGTTCAATGATGCGGCGCCAACCGAGGTAGCTGGGCAGATATTTCGAAGCGACGCCTTTGAAGCGCGCCATCCAGCCCTTGAAGTGGCTCTGGTAGGCATTGACGTTCTGGGTGTGATAGCAGCCGATAGTCCGCTCACCGTGGCTGGCAACGAGCGCCATCTGAGTGATGCCGGTCTGCGCGG
>NZGY01000039.1 GCA_002689605.1 Filomicrobium sp. | reverse complement strand
TCGATCTTGATGCCATGGGTCCAGACTGTTCCTATCCAAGTAGGCATCATGGCTGGAATGCTCACGTCGTGTAAGGCGGGTCAGACCGGACGCTTACGTATCACCCGATCCCACAGCAGTAGCAACGCTTGCATTTCTGTCGATCAATCGTGGACCGCGTGGCCTCGGTGTTATGCTGATCATTGCGTTGTGGGTAGTGACGACTGCATTGACACTTTTTACGCTCGGGCGGTGGGACTTCTTTGTGGTTCCCCTAGCTGCCGCAATTTGTATTGGTTCTTGGGTCTTGGGTTCGCGCCGTCTGACCAATACAACAGGCTAAGGTGACAGATCCTGTGTGCCAGTGACTTTGCTGATGCGAGCACGACGGCGCGGTTAGTTCCCATCTCTGTTGTAGATATCATTTCGAAATACAACGTGACCGTCGTCTTCGACCCAAGCTGTGAGATAGGCGAGATGCACTGGTACAGATCGTTTGAGCTTGAAGTCGAGATGCTTATCACGCCGCTCACTCTGATCAGCTGGATCAGTCTCTTCAATAAGTTCTTCGATCGCCTTTCGACTAAGGTCGTCATTGCCACGTCCAAACCATGCCACGAGTGCCATGACGTCATGGACACGGATGCAGCCAGCACTGAAGGCGCGATGGCGCTGTTTGAATAGTCGCTTCAGCGGTGTGTCGTGTAGATAAATGATGTCTTTGTTGGGCATGTTCAAGCGGACAAAACCGAGAGCATTCCAGGGGCCAGGATCCTGACGGAATTTAAGTTTGTCTGCGCTCGCACGCTTCCAGTTGATAACATTGGGATCAAGCCTCTGTCCGCCGAAGGAGCCAGAGGAAACCCGAAAATTTTGTTCCTCGATGACGCTGTGATCTCTACGAGAGGATCGTTGCTTTCTGACCCCGCAGATGGGGGTGGCTCGATGATTTCCGGTACGGGGACGACCTCGTCGCCCTGGGCCTCAACGGAGAGGTCCTGAGGAAGCGATTGACAGGATGGCGTCGATGAATGTGAGCCGCTTCGGCGGCGTCGGTTTTTCGATTTCGGCATTTTACTATCTCAATGAATCTGATTTGGAACTATGCCGGCCCTTTAGCCGGCACCTGATGCGAATGTCTTCATGCTTCAGCTGACGCGTTTTGCCCGGTAAGCCTTCCACGTGGCGAGAACGCGGGCGCCAACTCGAACCTTCTCGTAAAGCTCAATCACGTGCGCGTTGTGCATGCGGATGCAGACGCGAGATACGTTCTGGCCGATTGTCCATGGGGCGTCTGTGCCGTGAATGCGGTAGAGCGTGTTGCCGAGATATAAAGCGCGTGCGCCCATCGGGTTGCGTGGATGTCCACCGGGGACAAAGGCTGGCAACTTCGGATTGTCACGTCGCATCGAAGCGGTTGGTGTCCACGAAGGCTTGACCTTCTTCCGGGTGACGTTGAGCGCACCTTGCCAACGCGCTTCCTTGCGTGGGATGGCAATCGGATAGCTGATCGCCCGGCCGCGAGCGATGACATGATAGAGTCTTCTATCGCCAAAGCTGACCACGATGTTGCCCTTGGCATACTTCGTCGGGAAGTTCACCAGAACTTTGTCCTCGAGGGTATTGAGTTCTGGCATGGATGACCAGAAGCTTTGCGCGTTGGCTGCGGGCGACAGAGCAAGTGTGGTCGCGACCGTGGCGAGAGCGCAGCGCAGTTGGATATTCATCAATAGTCTCCTGATCGGCGCCCGCATCTGTCGAGGCCGTTTTGCTCAGTTGTTTGGTAAGTTGTGAGGGCTCGCACGCGCTTTCTTTGCTTGGCGCACCAAACGTTTTCGAGAGATCGTTACGACGGAATGAGCGGGATCAGGTACTAGTTTCGCAGGCGCGCAGAGTAGGTATAAATCGACCAGAACGACGATCGGCGCGACGCTTTCCTAAGATCAGGGGGCAGGTTGGCAACAACGGTCGCCACATCATTGCGGAGCGCTGGTGAAAGCGCTGTGACGCCAGTGTCAGCCTGATCGGACCTATCATTTGTCCGCGGGCGAGATGAAGCCGGCGCTTGAGATGTTGCACGTTGGCACTGATGTTTGAGAGGATCTGGAAACTCAAACTTCTTGCTAGGCTTTGCATCGAGTTGATGTAAACCACCCTGAATATCAATCTGGTCAAGTGACCTGTTTCCAGCGTTCACGCCCGTCGTTGCAGCCGCGATACAGCCTAGAAAGATTAGGCGATGGATCAATATGTTCGCGCTGTGGTTCGCGATCAAGTGGTCTCTTCAAGTGTCGAGATTAACAATGACACATTAGCTGCGATCGTGATCACAGGCGCCTCACAAGCCTGTTAAACCGATTGACGGAGTGTTAATAATGGGCCCGCGAGAGTTCGTTCGCGCAGTGATAGTCCCGTAGACTTTTGGTACTGACTTGTTCGCTGTTGATGATAACGGGACTGGTCATTTTGAATTGATTGCTGGGATTAGCTTCTCGANNACCTTGGCTGATGANACNACACCNGGCAGNCCGGCNCCTGGGTGTGTGCCTGCNCCTACGAGGTAGAGGTTTTTGATGCCTTCGGCCTTGTTGTGGAACCGNAACCACGCCGACTGNGTGAAGTGCGGCGCAATCGAAAAGCCTGCACCGGNTGCACTGAGATAGTCTTCTTTGAAATCTTCAGGTGTCATGAAGAATGGGGACCGAATGGNATCCGACAGCCCCGGCAGCATGGTTTGTTCCAATGCTTCAATGATCCGCGTTTGCAGTCGAGGGCCTTCNNTANTCCAGTCGACATCGCCATCGAGATTGGGAACGGGGCANAAGACATAGAAAGAGTCGTGNCCATCNGGNGCGAATGACGGGTCCGTNGCGGTTGGTCGATGCACGTAGAGCGAGAAATCNTCGGTCATGATCTTGCGGCGGAATATATCGCGCAAAAGTTCGCGGTAGCGGTTGCCGAGCCAGATCGTGTGATGAGCGACATCAGGGTATGTTCGGTTTGTGCCGAAGTAGAGCACATAAAGCCCCATCGATTTGCGGGACTTGAGCTTGACCCTTGGCATGGTCGCGACTGATTTAGATGGCAACATCTCAGAGTAGAGATGCAAGGGGTCAGCATTCGATACGATGACGNCTGCCGTTAGNGTTTCGCCAGATGCGAGTTTGACGCCCTTGGCAACGCGACCGTCGAGNATGAGTTCATCGACGGTTTGGTTCGATTGCAGTGAGATACCTTCTTCTGCCATTAGTGTGGTCAGCGCCTTGACGAGTTGCCCGGTGCCGCCCATCGCGAAGTGAACTCCCCATTCGCGCTCAAGATAATGAATGAGACCGTAGATGCTGGTTGTTTCGAACGGACTGCCACCAACTAGCAGAGGTTGGATCGAGAANGCCTGCCNNATCTTGTNATTCTTCAGGTANTTACACACGAGCTGCCANACNGTCCGGTCACTTCGCAGCCCTACTANCCGTGGGATCTGCTTGACCATCTTCAANGGATTNTGAAATGGCTCGTCAGCAAGTTCTGTGAAGCCCACATCAAAAAGCTTTTTCGAATGCTCAAGGAGANGCAGGTATCCCTGCTCGTCTCTTGGCTCGATCCGTCTGATCTCAGCGAGTGTGTCTTCGAGTGTGCCGCCATAATCGAATGTATCGCCGTCAGGAAACCGGAAGCGATACCATGGCTTCAGTGGGACGAAGGTGACATAGTCNTCGATGTTTTTTCCAAACAGCTCGAAAAGTTCNCTGAATAGGAATGGTGCGGTGATGACGGTTGGTCCGGCGTCGTGTCGGTAGCCACCCGCCTCAAAAACCTGGGCACGGCCGCCTGGCATCTTGGCGCGGTCAAGGACCGTCACATCATAACCTTTGGCTCGGAGACGTAAAGCCGNTGCAAGACCNCCGAAACCTGCGCCAATGACAATAGCTTTTCCGCCGGAGTGGTTGGAGGCAGCAAACGTATCTATGGGAGCATCGGAGGTGATTGTTGACACGGCTAATNATTTCCTTGGGCAGGAGTGCTGTTCGATTAAGCTAGACGCTATTGGATATACGTTGGTGGGTCGAGGAGCGGTGCACGACGGAGCTGGGCCAGATCGCCGCTACCAGTGCAGAAGCAGGTTATTCTAAGTTGTTCAATGATGATCTTGAGTTGCTCAATTAGCTGCCGCTCATCATGCATCGCGGAGTTCAGTATGCCGGCGGCAATACCGGCCATGTTGGCACCAAGGCGAATTGACTTTGCACAGTCAAGACCATTGCGAATGCCACCTGATGCAACGATGGGTGTATNTGGGCAGTTGAGTCTGANATCGGAGATTGCGCGCGCTGTTGGAATGCCCCAATCATGAAANGGTTCAGCTATNTGCTGCTGGATGGTGTCTTCGGCCCGCGCTGCTTCGACCGTGACCCAACTGGTTCCACCGCTGCCGGCAACATCGATCACCTTAACGCCTGCATCGATCAGTTGTTTTGCGACTGTGCCAGAGAGGCCCGACCCAACCTCTTTGCAGATGATCGGAAACGAGCAGGTGCTGCAAATGTCTTCGATCTTTTTCAGGATGCCTGTCCAATTTGTGTCACCGTTTGGTTGGACAGCCTCTTGCATNGGGTTGAGATGAATGATGAGACCGTCCGCTTCGATCATATCGACGGCCCGGTGTGCCATTTCAGCACCATCCCAGTCCCGCAGCTGGGCTGCTCCAAAATTAGCCAGGATGACGGCGCTCGGTGCAGCGGAGCGCAAGTCTTTGCTAAAGCCAGCAATGCTTGTACCTTCAAGAGCAATTCTCTGGGAACCTACGCCGAAAGCGAGACCTAATTCACTGCATGCAAGAGCAATGTTTGTATTCAANGAAACTGACCGCGNGGGCCCACCAGTCATCGAACTGATGAGTAGCGGGGCCTGCACATGTTTGTTGAGAAACTTGCTGCTCAGGTCAATCTGTGACAGATCGAGTTCAGGTAGCGCGCAATGGACAAAGTCAATATCCCGGAACCCGTTGGTTTGCGCACTAACCCTCTTTTCGTTACGGAGAACGATATCGAGATGATCATTTTTGCGTTGTTCGATATCACTCATTGACCCGTCGCCGTGTACAATTGCAGCATGCCTCCAATCCACAAGGCACAGCATAACGTAACGATGTGCAGTCTAACTCGGTTCATACTCATGAGCCAAGTTATCTCACATGATTTGGTCAAAAGGGCCGGTGAATGAGCGGAGAACTGGGGGATATCGAAGCGTTGACCTACCCAAATGCTGGGCAAGAACCGCCATCCGCTCTTGTCACTGAAATGATGAGTGCGCTGTCAGAGGTGCCAGATATCCGGAGTGCGGGTGATGAGTCATCTGGTGACCTGGTCAACGAGGCGATGCGCTACAGCTTGCGGTTGCGGGGCAAGCGTGCCCGGGGCTTGCTTGTCCTGCTCATTGCTCATGGTTGGGGTAAGCCATGGCAGATCGCNANTGATTGTGCTCAGGCCGTTGAAATGGTGCACACCTCATCGCTGATTATCGACGATCTTCCCGTGATGGATGACGCCAAGGCGAGGCGCGGAAAACCAACCAATCATGTCAAATTCGGTGAGCCGACGGCTGTTCTGGCGGGTGTGGCATTGCTCAGCGAGTCGCTCAGGTATGTTGCATCGAGCGAGCAATTGACTGCCGAACAGCGCAATGAGGCCGTGAATTGTCTTGCGAGTGCGATTGGTCCGACTGGTATGTCGGCTGGGCAGATGCGGGATATTAGTCCGCCAGTAAGTTCGTTAGCCAACGTGGAGCTGACGCATGCTCTTAAGACAGGTACCCTCTTCGCTGCGGCTGCGGAACTCGGTTGCATCGCATCGGGTGTCGATGGGCCGAGGAAATGGATGCTGAGTGATTTTGGAATGTTGCTCGGTAAAGCCTTTCAGGAGTTTGATGATCTGATTGACGTGTCGACTGCGGCACAATCAGCCGGCAAGGACACAGACAAGGATAAGGGTAAGCCAACTGTTGTTGGTATTCTCGGACGTGAAGCGGCCATGAGACGGGCTCTGCGGCAAATCTCTACGGCTTTGGAATGTCTTGAGGCTTCACGGATTGAGATGGATGAGCTGCGCTCTTACACGTTGGAACTGACACGGGCTATGCGTAAAATGATCGGCCCTGGTCAGGCGACATCTAACGGAGGGGCATGATGGCGGCCCCAGTCAGCGATGACGGCAATCCGGGGATACAGGCGACGAAGGGCCTGCTTTTGGCATTTGGTATCATTGCCGGTTGGGCAGCAACGCACGTCGCTGGTGTGTTTTATTACAGCTGGGGCTTGCATTCGTTCGTAGCGGCGCCACTGTTGGTTGCCATCAATTGCTGGCTTTTTGTCGGAATGTTTATTGTTGCCCACGATTGCATGCACGGCTCTCTCGTTCCGTTCAGGCCGATGTGGAATCGGATCATCGGTCAGATTTGCCTTGGCCTCTATGCCGGCTTCGAATTCGACAAGTTGAACCGTAAACACCATCTGCATCATCGCTATTCAGGCACCGAGGGCGATCCTGATTTCGACGAGCGTCCGCCACATGGTTTTCTGCAGTGGTATATGCGGTTCTTCATGGAATACTTTGGGTGGAAACAGCTCGTGTTCCTGTCCGCTGTCAGCGGACTCTATCTTGCGGTACTGCAAGTAAGTTACCCCAATCTTCTCGTATTCTGGGCACTGCCGGCAATCGTCTCATCGGTACAGCTATTCTATTTTGGAACCTATCTGCCGCATAAACCAAATTCTCACGATTTTGCTGATCGCCACCGTACTCGCAGTAACGATTGGAGTTGGGTTGCGTCTTTACTGACCTGCTTTCATTTTGGCTATCATCACGAGCACCATCTTTATCCTTCGCTGCCGTGGTGGCGCTTACCCAGTGCACGCGGTGCAACTTCTGAGGTTCAGCCTGAGCTGAACTGATCAGAGCTGGGCAATGATAGTCATGACTAGTTTCCAGACTATACTGGCTCCTAGTCAGGCATTGTCCAAAGACCCGTGCGTGGTGATTTCAGATAGCCTGTTTGATTGGCGCGCGACGCTAACGTCAGACCTAGGCCGGAGCCAACGCCTCCCAACTTAGCCATCGTACTCGTGCTCGTGCGATCATCCCAAGCAGCAGCGCCGCGCTGGCGGACTCTCAGACCGATTGCGCGATAGACTTTGAGAGCGACCGCCACCGCCCACGCCGAGCGCCATGGTAAGTGAGGTAAGCCATACATTGCCGACTTGTAGTATGGCTCGGCTGTGTCGAGCAGACGATTGGCAACTGCCGATAACTGAGATCTGTTGTCTGGCTTTGCCATGTTGGTCTTCGTCAGTCCGGCATCGGAGAGCCAGTCTTCCGGCAGGTAAATCCTGTCAACCTCATGGTCGGCAACGATATCGCGGGCGATGTTGGTCAGTTGAAACGCTAGACCAAGATCGCAAGCCCGATCTAGGACTGCTCGCTCTTGTACGCCCATCACCATGGCCATCATGACGCCAACCACGCCCGCAACATGATAGCAATAGAGCAATGTATCATCGATCGTGTGATAGTCGCGCGCCTCGGCATCCATCTGGAAACCGGCGATAAGATCCATTGGATACTTTTCGGGAATGCCGTGTTTCGCGCATACAACACTGAGGGCCTGGAAGACGGGTTCGTTGGCTTTCCCGGCGCANGCGGCGCTCGTTTTTTCTTCGAGTTCGCGTACCAATGAGAGGGCGGCGTCTCCGACGGGACCGTCACTCGCTGATTGATTATGTCCAAGCGTCTGGCCATCAATCACGTCGTCACAATGCCGGCACCAGGCATAAAGCATGTAGGCGCTAGCGCAGGTGTTGGGATCGAACAGCTTTGCCGCCACCGCGAAGCTTTTTGAGCCCTTCTCAATGCGCTCTCGACTGAACGCAACCAGTTCTTCTGGCGTATGTGCTGACGCGCTCATGAGTTTCGAGATTGCCTCGTTGATAGACGGAGAAGTGTTGTTGCTCTGTGCCGTCACTTCTACACAAATTACGCGTAAGGGTANAAAGGGATCAATCTGCGGCTGAACGTTGCTCGTAAGGGTGAATTCGGTGTGCTAGATCAGTTATCTCTGTGAAACTTGCATTTTTGCCGTGCGGACATCGTGGTCGTTCAATGCCTGCAGCTGTCCTTCGTCTTTGTCTGTCGGATACTTACCGCGTTATGCAGCAACAGGACCCTATACTGTCCATATCACATCTTGATGTGGCGCTGGGTGGTCAAGCCATCCTAAGGGGCATTCAGCTGACAGCGTTTGCCGGCGAACTTNTCGCCGTTCTCGGGCCGAATGGTNCTGGAAAATCAACTTTATTGCGAACGATTAGCGGTCAGGTCGGGGCACGCCGCGGGCGGGTCAAGATTCGCGGACGAGATCCCGCGAGATCTGCTGCTGCACGTCGTTCGCTGGGGTTGGTGCCGCAGCGTATTGCNCTCTTCGAAAAGCTAACAGCTAAAGAAAACCTTCTGGCTTTCGGTGCGCTGATGCAGGTNGGGGGACGCAAGGCGCGTGCGCGCGCCGATGAGCTGATGGAGCGCGTGCAGCTCAAGCATCGGATGAACGAGCCGGTCAGGAATTTATCTGGCGGCATGCAGCGTCGTGTCAATATTGCTGCCGCCCTGATGCATCNCCCGTCNCTACTCGTGCTCGATGAGCCGACGGTCGGCCTGGATTATGAGGCCCAGGCGGGGATTGTCGAGCTTCTGCAGAGCCTCAAAGATGACGGTGTTTCAGTCTTGTTGGTCACACATNATCTTGATGAAGCCGGTGCCCTTGCGGATCGACTCGCCATTTTGGTGAAGGGTCGNATTCGTGCCCTGGGAGTTCCTGCCCAGCTCATCCAGCATGTTTTTCATAATCTTCGGGATATTAAGTTAGTTGCTCCGAGTATGTCGGATGGTAACACCGCGGCGAACGCACCCATGGGTTTGGAAAATTTTGGTCTGTTTCCTGATACCAAGGGCGGGACTTGGTCCGGGGTGTTGCCTGCCGATGATCCGCGTTTGCGCAAATTGCTTGATGCGGTTGGACGAGGCGACCTTGTTGCGGGGGAGTTTACGGTTCGTCGCGCGGGTTTGGAGATGCTGCTTGCGCGCTGCGTTTATGATGCGGAGCAGGAACGCGCGTGAGATTAGCTGTCGCCAAAATCATGATGCTCAATCTCTTGCGCGACAAGGCCGCGCTTGCGATGAGTTTTGTGCTGCCAGGTGTGGTGTTTGCAATCTTCGCTGTCATCTTCGCTGGTGCCAGTGGTGGGGATCTGGCAATCCGTGTGGCCGTTCTGGATCAACGCGGCGACAGCCTGTCCATGCAGTTAATGGANGATCTTTTTCGTTCGGCGACATTGCAGCGGGTTACGTTGCAGACGTCAGAGCCATCAGACCTCGCAGTAGCTGTCCGTNACGGCACCGTCGATGNCGGTTTGGTTGTGTTCAAAAGAAGTGGTCCGCTTAACCGGCCGCCACTACCTGGCCGTCAGCACTTTGAAGTACTATCTGACCCATCGAAAGCAATCGCGAGCTCGATGCTGACCGGCGCGTTGCAGCGTGCCTACGGTGAGCTTCTGCCAAAGCCTCCCGGTTCTGACCGTATTGTTGTTGAGCGTCCAGTGATTGAAGTCGATGGCGGATTTACAGCTGNGTCCTACTATGCGGGCGCGGTCGCCATGATGTTTCTTTTGTTTTCCACTTTNACGGCTGCCCTGAGTTATCTGGATGAGCGGGAGCGTGGACTGCTTGACCGCCTGGCAATTGGTCCCGGCGGTGTTGGTGTGATCCTCGACGGCAAGTTTCTGTTTTTAGTGCTGCAGGGTTTCGTTCAGACNGCCGTTGTGTTTCTGGTTGCGTGGCTGGCCTTTGGGATGGCTTTGCCTGATAACCTGATAACCTGATAACCTGATGCCCTGGGCGTTTGTTGCTTTCTGTAGTGCTGTNTCAGCGGCTGGGATTNCGCTTGCNTTTGTAACGCTTTGCAAAAGCAAGCAGCAGGCGGAGACGCTTGGTCAGATGCTGGTGCTGATCATCTCAGCAATTGGCGGCAGCATGGTGCCGCGCTTCATGATGCCTGCAGANGTGCAGATGATTGGGTGGGCGACACCGAATACCTGGGCGCTTGAAGCGTACGCTTCGNTGNTCTGGCGGGGTGATCCGATGACCGCGCTGGCCTTGCCGGGGGGGCTGCTNCTGCTCAGCGGTCTCATCGGTCTATTGATTGCCCGCTTGATTGGTAAGCGGGGGATGCGAATGCATTAGCGGTTTTTGATGGTGATCGCTGTATTCAGTAGCCGGTTGCGATGATTCCTTCCTTACGGTTTCTTTTGAGTAATCGCTATTGCGACGCGTATCTACTACTGGCTAGTTGATCTGTTTAGGTGCTGGCATGACCCTTCTCTCAATATCCCATTCTAAGACCTAGGTGGCCTTACAAATAGGCATATTGGTAAGGCAATCAACGTCACTAGCGTATACATTGTGAGCGCGTTGAGATATCCGATCATGGCGGCCTGTCGCGTGATTTCACCGGCAATGGTGGCAAGGCCGGGNAGACTGTCGATTGACCATGCACCAGTGGCCCAAGGCATGCTCCACACATTGTTGAACGGNGAGATTGTTTCTGCCAGTCGCGCATAGTTCGCACTCGACGCCCGTACNATCTCCGCAACCGCNATTGAAATNAAGATNCTCGACCCGAAGTTGCGTAATAGATGGAACATNCCCATCGCTTCAGCACGATATTCCGGTTTTAATGTTGCAAAAGTAACGACTGTAATCGGCACCCAAGCCATGCCGACCCCGATACCCTGGACCACTGTGTTGATTGCCAGCATGTACGGGCTGACGTTGAGGTCAAACTGCATCATGTTGTAGCCGCCGATCGCCTGCACCGTGAAGCCAATGATCATCATCAGGCGCGGATCAATACGAGGCGCGAGCATGACAAGGACGAAGCCGACAGCCGTGCCAAACCCGCGCCAGCCAATAAAGGCGCCAATGGCTGTGTCCGTGTAGCCGGCAAAATTCTGGAGAAGCGGCGGCAGCAAGACAACTGGTGCAAAATTCAGCATGCCGTAGAAGAATACTAACAGCATTCCCAGTGCATAATTTCGATCTGTAAAAAGAAACAGCCGTATGAAGGGCCTTTCTGTTGTCAGGCTGTGTGAGATGAAAAGATATAGAGCCAGTGCCGCTATGAATGACATGGTGATGATTTCGGATGACTCAAACCAGTCTAATCGTTGCCCNCGCGAGAAGACGATCTGCGCCCCTGCGACTGCAATNGTCAGCGTCAGAAAGCCGGTCCAATCCAGGCGCGTCNTTGCNCGGGCGGCGCGGACAGGGAGCACGAACCAGAAGCCCACAGCTGTTGTTACGCCNAATGGAACGATCATCCAGAACGCCCACTGCCATCCGTAAAGATCCGACAGCTCCCCTCCGAGCGTCGGTGCAATGACTGGGCCCACGATNTTGCCCATGCCGAACAAGGCATTGATCGTGCCGTGATGACGNGTCGGATTGGAATCGAGCANAAAGGTCATGCCAAGNGGCACCAGCGGCGCGCCAGAACCACCCTGCAGTATTCGCCAAAAGATCATCTCTTCGAGCGTCGATGCGGTTCCGCACATGAACGTCGAGAAAGCAAATATGGCGGAGCAGCCGACCATGGTATTGCGNCGCCCAATTCCATCAGCCAGCCAACCCGTCATGGGGGTGACCACTGCCGTCGCAACAATGTTGAATGTCATTGTCCAGGACACTTCATCCTGTGTTGCGCCGAGCGCACCCTGCATTTTGGGCAAGATGGCTGAAGCAACCAGGATGGACGCCGAGTAGATCGCCGTCCCCTTGATGACGAGAATGAGAATAAGTGCCCGCTGGAAGAAACTCAGCTTGTAGACGGCATCGTCAGTCATTTGCTGGGGTCCATGCNGAAAAAAAGNGCCATAAACCTGTGTCAGCAATGAAGAAAGGTCAATATTGTTGACCAATTCTCTCAAAGCGTGGCTCAGAATAGTCGGATCACGCTGCATCTCGGCAAGCAGCGGACAAGAGCGTGGCTTAAGGTTGTTGTATCGGCACGTTTGACGGCCTGGAAGCGATTGTTGTTCAGTGGACAAATACAATTGGAATAATTGGACCTGGGTTTATTATATCTCGCGTCCAACCTTGCTTAGTGATGCAAGGCCGATGTTAATGTAGTCCGTCACACCACAAGCGCGGAACCAGATACCTATGAGAGCTATTCTAACTGCGGCTATCCTTTGTAGCGTCTTTCAAGTCTTGCCAGGTATGGTTGGAAGCGCGGCTGCCCAGCACTATGATTGCGCTCACGGTCCAGACTACTACCGGGTCCGCAATGTTGCGTCTCACGATCATCTGAATGTTCGTGCCCGTCCATCCAGTCGAAGCGTCCGGGTTGGGGCCATTCCGTACAATGGAATTCGGATCAAATGTATCGGGCCGTGCAAAGGTCGTTGGTGCAAGGTGGATTGGTCTGGGACCGTTGGATGGGTCAATATGAGATTTCTGGGCGAGTAGCTCGACCGTTTTGTGCCGTCAGGCCTTACCCGATCATGTTCTTTAAATTGTGCTTCGTCGGCCAATTCTTGATACGTATCAATTTCAGGCTTCGCTTATCCGATAACTTGGACCGCGTGTGATCAAACTTGGAAAACACAATGTCCAAGAAGGGAAGGCGATGAGCACAGTCAAAGGCATTCTGGCCCAGAAGGGTGGTACCCTGATCCATGTCCGTCCTGGAGAGATGGTTGCCGAAGCCTTACAGAAAATGCGCGATAATCGTGTTAGGGCGGTGTTGGTCATCGATGATGGCGCTCTGGCTGGTATCGTGACTCTGGGTGATTGTGCTATCAAAGTGCTGCTGCCGGGCCTTGATGCGAAGAAGACGCCGGTAGATGACGTCATGACATGTAACCCAGTGACGGTTAAGCCGGGCGATCCTCTGGACGGTTGCATGGCGATGATGGTAGAGCGCGGCTACCGGCATCTGCCAGTGGTTGATGTTGGCAAGGTCGTTGGTATTATCTCGATAGGGGAAGTCGTCAAGAACACGATCCGGGATCTTGAGCTCAATGTGAATGACCTGATGGGTCATATCATGGCGGATGGCCCGGGCGGCTGATAGGTATGCCGCCGGCGCACATCTCGAATTCCTTGTTCTGCGGCTGCCAGGATTGTTCCAGCCCTAGGCCGTGACTGCCGCTTCTCTGGAGTAAGGTGCCATTTCCTCGTCTACTAACCCATAGGCGGACAACAGGTGGTGGCCGTGCGTTGCGCAGGCAAAGCCGCGATAGCCAGCAGGATGTCTGGTGTAATCAACGACATCATCGTGAGCGCCTCCGCAAGTCGGGCTAATTCTCAATGCTCCCCAGGACTTTAACCTTCCCGTCTGCATCGATTTGGGCAACGACAATTTCGCCCGAGCTCGTATAGGATCCAGTTAGAGCTGAGATGTTGACCTGATGTGTCGACAACACGAGCGGACCCTTTGGTCGGCTGGTCATGAGCCACTTTCGAAGAGCCTTGGTTTGCGTTTCGCGTTGTTCGAATTTCTGGAAAAACGAGTTCAGCGATGGCAACTCTTTGACTTGACCCAGTGCGAGTAGCTCTGCCGTTTCACGACATCGGCACCATTGGCTGGTCAATACATTTGCTTTCGTGATGCCATTGCTGCGAAACCGAGCACCGATCTCACGGGCCCTCTTGCGACCAGTGTCAGAGAGATTGCGCTGGGTTGAGCAATCCCCAACTTTGAATTTGTCGGGATCTCCCGTGCCAGGCGCAAGTGCATGGCGCATGATGGCAAATGCGGTTCCCTGGCGAAGTGCATCCCAAAGCTTCGCACTGTCATTGGCGTGCGCTGCTCCGGCGCCTAGCAGGATGGCCAGGCACTTCATCCACAAGGCTGTAACGACAACGGTTTTCATTTGGAAATTACCCGTTTTCTGATCCACTTCGGATTGATACGTGGTTGCCCAGGCCACGGATTGCGACCGTGATCTGAGCTATCAGCTGCGATACAGAGCGACGATGCAGGAGATACGTCTATGATGCCTGCAATTCGGCCAACAGTTCGGCGAGAAGTTGCATGCCGCTGGCCCAGCCTTTGTCCATACCTGCAATGGCATCTGAAAAGCAGCTGACTTCGGCGTCGCTGGCTTGGTGAGGAACCCAAGTCAGGCGTAGTTCGGTTTTACCATTCTCTTCTTTGAACGTCACTGTGGTGAGAAGAATACGCGGCCAGTTCGGCATCATTGGGTTGGCCGTGATGTTCCAATCCGCATCACACACGGCATGTAGCCAGACCAAGCGTTCCGGTTGGATGACTTCCGTGTATTCCACGCGCTGGAAATGAGAGTGGTCACCCCATTTCATTTCGTTGAGCCAGAGGCCGCCGGGCTGAACATCCAGCTTATGGACGATTGTTTCTACATTCGGTCCGTACCAACGCGCGAGGTGTTTGGCTTCAGTCCAAGTGCGCCAGACAAGGGCTCGCGGGGCATCGAATGTGCGTTCCAAGACATAGGTTGGGAGATCAGTCATGATCTTTGGTCCTTTGCTCTGCGGCTTTGAGTTCCATAAGTAGATCGTCCAGTTGGTCGAAACTGCCGGCCCAGAACTGCTTGAACTCCTCCAGCCACTTGACGGCAGCGGCCATAGGTTCGGCACGCAGCTTGGCAGGACGTTTTTGCTTTTCGATGGACCGTTCAATGAGACCGGCATGCTCCAGCACTTTGAGATGTTTGGAGATGGCCGGCTGGCTCATCTGAAACGGTGCAGCGAGTTCGTTGACTGTCGCCGTCCCGGTAGTCAGTTTGGTCAGAATGGCTCGGCGTGTTGGGTCCGCCAGGGCGGCAAACACGGCATCCAGGTTGGGTTCAGTAGCGTGTGATGATCCAATATTCATAACCAATAAGTTATATAAAAAAAGTTTTTGTAAAGCGTGATTATTGGGTTCGGTTTCCACCGCGCAAACGATCGGAGCTGGTTGAGGTCGAGGTGACGGTAAGTTTCAGGACTGCCAGTAGTCGCCGGAGCGGTGGTTCTCACGCTCAATTTCTGCGATGCGTTTCGTTGTCTTTTTCCCGCTTCGGCGAACCACCATGCTGAGGAGGGATTCGAAAAAGACGATCAGCGGTACGGCTGATGCAAAAAAGTGTGGGCTGTCGGTGGGTACCACAAACGTGTGGGACGCGTGCGGTACGATGGGTGCGGTATAACTATCGGTGATAGCAATCACCGGAATTCCTGCTGCATGGGCCCGCTCTGCGGCTTCAATTGCCGTCGAAGCGTAGGGTTTGAGTGCCAGCACGATCATAATGTCTTTCGGGCCGAGCCCGTTGAGTGCTGTCGAGAGTGTTTCGTGATTGCGCAAGAGTGTGCGCCAGTTTGGAAACGCCATTTGGGCCATGTAGCCGAGATAATCGATCAATGAGGCTGAGCTGAGTGCACCGACCAGGGCGACATTGCGGGCCTTCGCGAGTTGCTCAGCAGTTACGTCCA
The DNA here is from genome assembly GCA_002689605.1 of Filomicrobium sp. Classification (GTDB taxonomy): domain Bacteria; phylum Pseudomonadota; class Alphaproteobacteria; order Rhizobiales; family Hyphomicrobiaceae; genus Tectiglobus. The sequence goes on along the minus strand of NZGY01000039.1, from coordinate 6,810 downwards.
ACTCAGCGAGCTCTAACCCTTGCAGCAGATGATCGATATTTGCCTTGCTAGCCGATGCGTGACGCGAGAGCAAAGCTCCTGGGGTCGTGCCAGTGTGGTCTTGAAGGGCAGATGCCTTCTCAGAGAACGATGTGACAGCCTGCTCGACGTCTTGCCGGCAGAGTTCCCTCAGTTCTTCATAACCATTGAAGCCCAGTGATTGGGCCAGACGCGTAAATGTCGGTGGATTGATGCCACTGATTTCCGCGACTTGGCGCAATGAGCGCATGGCGACGTTGTTCGGATTTTTCAGAATGTAGTCCGCGGCGTGACGTAGTGCGGGCGTTAAACTCTCAATATGCGGCACGACTGTTTGTCGAAGATCTGGTGTGGTTTTCCGGCTTCTGCGCATAGAGGTCCTGTGAATTATGATATGTTCGTTACTAATATTGACTAATAAGAAACATATGTTTCATAACTGCGCAATCTGAAATCTCATTCTGTTTAGTGGCGACACGCAAATATGTATCGTGCTGGCCATCAACTGTTGATCGGGGAGCCCCATGGCCGAACAAGCGTTGCCCAATCATGCATCTGTTGTTGTTATTGGCGGTGGCGTCATGGGGTGCTCTACCCTCTACCATCTCGCCAAGAGCGGCGTGACTGACGCTATCCTGCTGGAGAGAAACCAGCTGACGTCTGGTACAACCTGGCACTCCGCCGCCCAGGTGCGTGCACTTCGCTCGACCCGCAACTTAACGGATCTGATCCGCTATTCTATCTCGCTCTATTCGGAGCTTGAGAGTGAGACTGGTCAGGTAACGGGCTGGATCAACAAAGGTTCGTTGTCGATTGCGACAAACGAAGACCGGATGATCCACATCAAACGCCAGGAAGCTTTGGCAAAGCTGTTCGGTGTTGAGGCTCAGTCTGTTTCCGCCGATGAGGCGAAGGAACGATGGCCGCTGATGAATGCAGATGACGTTATCGGCGCTGTCTGGTCGCCTGGTGATGGGCGGGTCAGCCCGAGCGATCTCTGTGCGGCGCTCGCGAAGGGCGCCCGCTCTCGTGGTGCCAAGATCTTTGAAGAGACTGGTGTTACGGGCATCCTGACCGATTGCGGTAGAGTTGTCGGGCTTGAGACCAGTCGTGGAACAATCAAGTGCGATGCGGTTGCACTTTGTACAGGACTATGGAGTCGTGAAGCAGCTGGTTTTGCAGGCGCCGATGTTCCGGTTTGGCCGTGTGAACATTTCTATCTGCTAACCAAACCGGTTGAGGGCATCACCGGCAATATGCCAACGCTGTCGGACCATGACAGTCACCTTTATATCCGAGACGATTCCGGTGGTTTGCTGGTTGGCTGTTTCGAACCTATCGGCAAGCCGATTTCTCCTGATACCATCGGTCATGACTTTGCGTTTCAGTTGCTGCCGGAAGATTGGGATCACTTCGAGCCAATGATGATGAATGCCTTGCATCGTCTACCGGTGCTGGAAACAGCCGAAGTGAAGATGCTGTTGAATGGTCCTGAGAGTTTCACTCCGGATGGCTCATTTCTGTTGGGTGAGACAGCTGAAACACGCGGTCTATTTCTCGGTTGCGGAATGAACTCTGTTGGCGTTGCAACAGGCGGTGGCGCCGGTATGGCATTGGCCCATGCCATTGTTCATGGTGCGCCTCCGAACGACCTCCATGAAGCTGATCCGAAGCGGTTTGCTTCATCATTCAATTCTGCTGAAGCGTTGACCGCGCGCGTGCCCGAGGTGCTTGGGAAGCACTACGAGATTACCTATCCATCGCGGCAGTGGGATGCGGCTAGAGGCTTGCGACCGACGCCATTGCATGCGACATGGATGGATGCCCAGGCGCACTTCGGCCAGTTCCATGATTGGGAACGCCCGCTCTTTTTCGGTAAGACTTCTGAACCCAATCTGACATTCGGGAAGCCGGATTGGTTTGATCATGTGGGCCGGGAAGTGCAGCAGGCCTACACCAAAGCCGCTATTTTTGATCAATCAACGTTCGGTAAAATCGACGTTCGTGGTGCTGATGCAGCGGCATTTCTCAATCGTGTTTGCGCCAACGAGATGGACAGGCCGGCTGGCCGGGCCGTCTATACCGCCATGCTGAATGAACGCGGTGGTATTGAGAGTGACCTAACCGGAATTCGTTTGGGAGAAGACCACTATCGCCTGTACGTCGGGACGACTGCGGTTCGGCGTGATCTTGCTTGGTTGAGGCGACATTCTGAAGACTTCTACGTGAGCCTGGATGACGTCACCAGTGATTTTGCAGTGATCGGCCTCATGGGGCCTGATGCCGCCTCAATTGCTGAGGCTGTCGGTGCAGGAGCTCTCAATCAACTTGGGTATTTCCGCGTTGGCGAGGCGACGGTTTCTGGCTGTGCTGTCACTGGTGTCCGGTTGTCGTACGTTGGCGAAGCTGGTTGGGAGATAACCTGCAAGGCAAATGAGGCGACCCAGGTCTATGATGCACTCTATGCTCAAGGTGCGCGTCCGGCGGGTGTTCTGGCGCAATCCTCGATGCGTGTCGAGAAGCGCTTCCTGGCCTATGGTCATGACCTTGATACAGACATTAGCCCGCTTGATGTCGGTCTCGACTTTGCCGTTGCGTGGGACACTGATTTCATCGGACGAGCAGCACTACAGGCTCTCAAAGACCAAGGCCGGGAGAACCGTGTGTACTCCATCATTTTGGAGGACGCTGCTGCTGTACCCTTGGGGAATGAACCGGTTTACCTAGGTGACAGGATTGTGGGTAAGACGACATCGGCGGCATTCGGATATCGAGTTGGCCGTCCCGTCGCTATTGCGGATGTGTACGACGCTGAGGCACGGCAATCCGATGTGGTCGTTGAAATCGATGTTGCCGGTGAGCGCTTTGCGGGGAAGATCGTTGCCGGGGCTGCATTCGACGCCAAAGGCGATCGCATGCGAACTTCGGGTGGTCGCTAGGTTGGCTTCGCCAAATTTGACCTGAGCCGCCAAATCTCTCTCGGTTTGGTCGCATGCGCATTACAGTTTATGCCGTGACCCCGATATTGGTTTCTGCCAGAGAATGTGCCGGTCGGTCTGACGGGGAGAACAAGGGTATGAACGTTGGCTTTATTGGTCTTGGCAACGTAGGCGCGAAGCTTGCTGGAAGTGTTCTGCGAAATGGTTTCAGCCTGAGTGTGCATGACATCAACAAGGATGCTGCACAGGCGTTGCTTGATGGTGGTGCCGGATGGGCCGCAACCTCTGCTGAACTCGCTGAAAATGAGATGTGACGATTACCTGCCTGCCTAGTCCGGCGATCTGCGCTCAAGTTGTTGAAGGCGAAAATGGAGTGCTGCAAGGACTGGCCGCGGGCAAGATCTGGGCGGAGATGTCGACGACAGACGAAGCCGAAGTCAAGCGGCTTGGTGCTTTAGTAACAGCAAAAGGCGCTGACCCGGTCGATTGTCCTGTGTCTGGTGGATGCCACCGAGCAGCAACCGGAAACATTTCCATCTTCGCCGGTTGTGAGCGTGATGTTTTCGAGCGCATGTTGCCGTTGTTGTCGACCATGGGACGCCGCATTCTGCACACCGGGCCACTTGGCTCCGCGTCTGTGTTGAAAGTGATTACAAATTATTTGGCGACGGCTAATCTTATCACATGCAGTGAAGCTTTGGTCACGGCGAAGGCGGCAGGCATGGACCTAGCCACAGCTTACGAGGCTATTCGTATTTCTTCCGGAACCTCGTTCGTGCACGAAACTGAGAGTCAGGTCATTTTGAACGGTTGGCGTGATATCAACTTCACTATGGATCTTGTTTCGAAAGACATTGGATTGTTCCAAGAGATCGCAGACAGGGCCGGTGTTCCGCTGGAAATCAACCCTAGGATGGTCGAGATTTTCAAAGACGGCGAGCAGCGCTACGGATCGCGCGAGTTCTCGCCTAACATCATCCGACGTCTGGAAGATGCAACAGGTCTCGATATCCGCGCGCCTGGCTTCCCTGCGGAGATCGTGGATGATGAGCCCGAGGTGGCAGGTGCAGAAGTGAAGGTCAATCGAGGGTAAGCGATGACGGATATGACACTGAACCTGGGTCGCTTCTATATCAATGGGCGCTGGGTCGAGCCCAACTCAGACAAACTGTTTCCGGTTATCAATCCAACGACCGAAGAGCATTTTGGAATGATCTATCTCGCTAACGCCGCCGATGTCGAGGTGGCGGTTGCGGCTGCTAAGGCGGCATTTGAAGCTTGCCTGGAGGAGAGTAAGGCCGTTCGACTGGCTCGCCTCGAACGGTTGATCGAAGTCTCGCAGCAGCGGCTTGAGGATATGGCGCAAGCCATGGTGTTGGAGATGGGAGCTCCGATCTCGTTTGCGCGGGACATGCAAGCGGATGCCGCTGTTGGTCATCTGCAAGGCTTTATCGATGCGCTCAAACAGCAGAACGAGCGAGAGGAGTGGCCGAATGGTGATGTGCTCGTGCGTGAACCGATTGGTGTGTGTGGTCTTATCACGCCTTGGAACTGGCCGATCAATCAGATTGCTCTCAAGGTCATTCCTGCGCTCGCGGTTGGTGCAACCTGCGTCTTGAAGCCATCCGAGCATACGCCATTATCTGCTGACATCTATGCAGAGATTATCGATGAGGCAGGCTTTCCGCCGGGCAGCTTCAATCTCATTCATGGGGATGGGCCGTCTGTCGGCTCGGCACTGTCGCGTCATCCGGACATTCATATGATGTCGTTCACTGGATCGACACGTGCAGGCACGGCGGTGACAAAAGATGCCGCTGACACCGTGAAGCGGGTGACGTTGGAGCTTGGTGGGAAATCTCCCAACCTCGTGTTCGCGGATTGCGATCTTGAGCAGGCTATTGTTCAGGGAGTGGCTGAGTGTTTTCTCAACACGGGGCAATCGTGCGACGCGCCGACTCGCATGTTGGTTGAGAGGTCAATTTACGATCAGGCTGTACAACTCGCGACCAAGGTCGTTCGGGAGACCCGCATCGCTGACCCGAATGAAGAGGGTGATCACCTGGGGCCGCTGTTCGACAAGATTCAGTTCGATCGTGTGCAGGCGCTCATCAATGCCGGGATTGATGAGGGAGCAGAGCTTCTCGTTGGTGGACCAGGCAAGCCGGATGGGTTCGAAAAGGGCTGGTTTGTGAAGCCCACTCTGTTCGCGAATGTAAAGCCTGAAATGCGAATTGTGCGCGAAGAGATCTTCGGACCTGTTCTGGTGATGATGCCATTCGATACGGAGGATGAAGCAATCACCATGGCCAATGATACCCCTTATGGGCTTGCCGGTTTTGTGCAAACGGGATCTCGTGAAAGAGCGGAGCGTGTTGCAGCAAAACTGCGCGTCGGTGCGGTTCACATTAACGGTGGTGCTTATAACTACGGCTCACCGTTTGGTGGATATAAGCAATCCGGTAATGGTCGCGAGGGCGGGCCTGAGGGTCTTGCTGATTATCAGGAGATCAAGACGATTCACTGGGGCTGATATGTGTCGACGACCCTTAAGTTGGGACGGGGGCAGTGGCCTCAAGCAGGCCCTCGGTTTTCAATTCTTTCCATAAATCTGATGGGATCTTGGTGGTCATTGCCTCGACGTTTGCGGTCACTTCTCCGGGCGTGACTGCGCCCAGTACAAGTGATGCCACCTGACTGTGCCCGAGGCCGAACTGCATTGCGGCCGTAGCCAACGGGACACCATGGCTGCTACAGACTTGTTCAATGCGGCGGACTTTGTCGAGGATATCGGGCGGCGCCGGCAAGTAATTGTAACGCGCGCCATCTATCGGACCAGTTGCCAGGATGCCGGAATTGAATACGCCGCCAAGCATGATGCCGACGTTCTTTTCTGTGGCGAGTGGAAGGACTTCGGCCAGGGCAGGTTGCTCTAGCAGTGAGTAGCGCCCCGCCATGAGAAAACAGTCGAAATCTCCATCCCGCAGAAACTTTGCAGCGTAAGTTGGATCGTTAGTGCCAAAGCCGATGGCTTTGATCACACCGCTCTTACGTAGCTCATCCAGAGCCCGGTACCCGCCATCCATCGCCTCCTTGTAGCGCTTAGGCCCTTCCTCTGGGCCATGGGCCCACGGGTCAGCGTCATGAATGAGCAGGATGTCCAGCTTAGGCAGGCCAAGTCTGAGCAATGAGTGCTCAAGGGACGTCATGACGGCGTCGTAGCCGTAGTCATGGATGACATCGAACGCGAGTCCGCCCACGAAGCGTGAAGTTTTGGTTCGGCCATTTGGCGCCGGTTTGAGAAGTCGACCGATTTTGCTTGAGAGCACGAGATCGTTTGGTGGGTTGCGTCGCAGTGCGGTCCCAACCCGATGTTCGGCGCTGCCTTGGCCGTAAAGCGGGGCGCTATCAAAAAGCGTCACACCCTGGTCGGCAGCCCGTTCAACAGAAGCAATCGCGGTCGCGTCATCCAGAACTTCATAGATGTCGCCGATGGGGGCAGAGCCATACCCGAGTGCGGTGACCTCAAGGCCAGTTCGGCCGAGTGCGCGTTTGGGGATCGTTGGGTGGGCTGGCATTACTTATCTCTTTGCTGCTTGGTGCGAAGTAGCCGTTTCAGTTGGTCTGGGTAGCTGGTATCAATCCGTAACGACTGAACCCATCAGAGTCGAGGTTAGAAGCATGACGGTAACAGTTCGCGCATTGGCTGAGACAGACCGGGAAGCCTGGGAACCCTTGTTCCGCGGCTATCTCGAATTTTATAAGTCCAGCCTGACTAATGAAATGATTGATCTCACCTTTCAGCGGTTGATGGGAGATGATCCGCAGTTCCATATCGGGCTTGTTGCCGTTG